>NZ_JAKKCR010000007.1:0-65363 GCF_021728015.1 Vibrio sp. G-C-1
GGCTTCACCCATACTAACGTGACTGATTAGAGATCTAAGACTCATTGTTCAACGTCGCCGTAGCAACCTCTCAGCTTTAAGGTTTCAAGATACTTTTTCTAATATCAGTTAAGTGAATTAGAGTTTTTGATCTAACGCGTTTTTGTCCAAAAGCTTCTCAGTTTGAATTTTTACCCGTGGCACTTTCTAACTCGAAAGTGCCACATTCTTCGTTAAAGTGGTTACTCCGTGGGAAATCGTACTCAATCAATAACAGTACATTTTCTATTGACTGCGCGGGCAGTATAGTGATTGTAAACTGCTGATATTGAGCTTTACGAAACAAAACTGTATCGAAGGTTTTGATGCTACACAAGCGATGGCATATGAGCCAATCTAGTCATTTTTATTCGCTTCTACGTAAAGTTTAATGATCTATAAGGAGTTACTTTGCCGCGAGTTCTAACACCTCACAGTAGCTAATTTAGAGGACTTGTTGAGCTAAGAGTACATTGACTTTGTGGCCATGACTTAAAGTACGGTTCTCCTTAACTAACTTATGAGCATGCTCCATCTAGTGTCTAGATTAAATTTTTTACGTAACCTGGACATTAAATGAAATCATGATGCCATCATTGCACGACGATCCTCAGATTTAAGTTTTAATGTGAAAAGCGTACCCACAGAGACCGTCATCAAAGCCCTTTTTCAAAGCATCACGTTTGCCGATATTTCAATGTTTGAACGCAATTCAATTGAAGAATGGCGTTGTTCAGCTTTAAAACCGATTTACCCGGCATTCTGTCCAGTGAGGTATCATGCTCCGAGTTATACGTGGAAACTTGATAAGAAACGAAGGGGTGAGATCAAAGAGAAGCTTGCAAAATCAGGGTTAGACCTAACTGAAAAGAAACAGTTGGGGGAATTTGCCGAGTACATGTCTACGTTAATCCCAATGCCGCTTTATCGCAAACCATACATGTCATCCATAATCGATGTGCATTTACAAAACGAGATCAAGCCACAAGAGGTGTTTGATTCATTAAGTGAACCGGGGCGGTATTATGTTTACGCTCATACATTCGACAAAAATACGTACATTGGCAGAACGAATGACCTCGTCAATCGTTGGTTTGAACATTTTGATGCGGCCTTCAATCCATTCCACTCAGATCACAATTACATTTTTAAATCGCTTATCCGACAGCATTACCGGAAATTCAAACACCATCTACTGTTTGTGACCAATTATAAAGCCGAAGCCATTGAGTATGAGGCACAAGCGATTGAATTTTACAAGCCGAACTTAAATGATAAAAATGAAATCGCACTTCATGACAAGTCATGTCATTTCACTGACATTGATGTGAGCGCACCCACTATTCCTATGTCTCGGCTTCGTCGAAACTGGTCGACGGCTGGGGAAAAATCCCCCGTCATGGCGGTGGCAAAATATGATACTCGGAGAGGGTACGTACGCATTTACTGCGATAACGGTCAGCAGTATCCAGAAGGCACTTTAATTACGTGTTCTAAGCCTCAGAGAGCAAACTTGCATCATGGTCAAAGGGTGATCATTAATGTTCGTTGGCAGGCGGCGGGGAAGTGTCTAAATGGGTTGTCTGAGGACCTAATTGCCGTGTAGCTGATAGCTAACACCTTAACAGCTCATAGATTGTCCAAGTGTGAACTAGTCACATCGGCTAACTCATAATTGTCCAGAAACGTTTTTAAAATTGATCAAACTCTATTGTCCTCCGACAACAATGGCTAGATATAGAGTGAGCATAGGGTCAGATAGAGTTTAAAAGTAGGTAGTGTTTAGGGGGGAATTGGTGATCTTAATTACACATCCCTGTGTAACGTATTCTGAATGTCAGCTGGCTTTAAAGCGCTTCATAAATTGACTAAAGCGTGGAATCAGGTTTTGCACAGTCGGCGCATCTGGAATCTCATTTACAAAAATCATAAAGCGCTGTGCTTTACTTTTATCACCTTGAGCAGTCCCTGCTAGTATTGCTTGAGCTAAAATCACATGCTCAGCGGTAACGTCCTTATTCGAAAATTCGTGAATCAACATAGAAAATCCTAATAAGTATAAATACGGATATAATAATACAATATATTGATGTTTATATCGATAGCTTATGGCATTCATCAATGTCAGGTTTGTGTAAAAACAATACTGGACAGTGAGCTTAGTGACTTTCCATACTTATGCTAATTCGTGATTTGCTAATACTTGGTTCTCCGAAACTCATTTATGTCCAGAAGCTTCGTAGGATGAATTTTTACCTTTGGTACTTCCTATCTCGAAAGTGCCCCAAACGTTTCATTAGGTATGGCACGAGTAATACAACTAGCTAATGTGAAAAACAGGTACATTGCTCACCAAACAGCGATAAAAAAATTCGTTTCCAAATTTTGAAATAGACCCAGTAAAGCGCAGTGTTATTTTTTGTTATTGTGGATCTACATGCCCAGAACAAGTATAGGACTGACCATCAACACCACGAATAGCGATCTGGTAGTTCAGCGCCAATCCATTGCCGACGATGTCTGACAGGCCCTCAGTTTCTGGATTGTTCATACGATCGTGGTACATCTGACAAACGTGTTCTTCACCATGCCATTTTGATTGCACCTCTTCGATTCCATCAGCTTCGATGTCTACGCGAGCAACTCCATTTGTGCGCTTTGCTGCTTTGGTCGTGATGATCGTCGTCGTCATTGATGTATAACGGATACCATCGATTTTCGAACTGGCTTCGGTAAGTTGGTCGTGGTCTGCGTGTGTGATAATTGGGTCAGACACGAATACGTTCGCAGCCTTTACCTTTAAGCTGGTACAGCCAGTAATTGTCATAAGTGCAAGTGCGATAGCTGTTAAACCAATGGTTTTGATTGAGGTCATTTCATTGTCCTGTTAGTCATTCTGTCTGAGATTTACTATAAACAATAAAACACTGTATTATTATTTCAAACTATGAATACTAACTTACCGATAATGGAAAGCCGCGACTAAGATTGGTTACTTGTTTAAGACTGCTCTAAGTCTAACTCTTCACGTGGTTGGTCGCGAATGCCCTTTGGGATTCGTATCATAAGGTCTATGTTAGATCTGGGTTATCCATAAACTTTGTCAAATTAGAAAAAAACGTAACTCAATTTTATCCAAATCCAGTTCAACACCACCCAAAAACAAAAAGGGATTGGTATCTCTACCAATCCCTTCACTACTCATTTATAAAGTAACGGCTCTTATTCTCTACAAACTCTCAATGGCTTTCTGTACCGCAGGGCCAATCTGACGCTTGCGAGAAGTTACACCTTCTAACGTCAACATGTCGCTTGTTGGTTCAGCGTTGAAAGCCGATTTAATCACTTGATAGTCGCTTTCATCTACCCAAAGTAAGTTTGCTTCTTTGTTCTTAGTGTCTGTGATTGAGAAGAACAGATGGTCCAAGCCGTTCTCTTCTTTGTAGGCTTTCATAGCCGCCAAAAGCTCGTCTTTACGGTCAATCAGTTGTTGAGCCGTTAGCGTTTCAGCCACACCGATACCCACCTGTTTGCCACCGTATTTAAAGTTTTTGTAATCCAGAGTCAGAATGGTTTCAGAAGAAAGATGGCTGAGATCCGACTTAGCAATCAGCATCTGTTGACCAAAATCTTCGATATCTGAAATACCTGCAACTTTTGCCAGCTTTTCAGCATATTCACGATCATGCTCAGTAGTGGTTGATGATTGGAATACCACAGTATCAGAAAGGATTGCGCCTAAGCCTACACAAGCAAGGTGCTTAGGTAAGGTCACATCCAACTTTTCAGCGTTGTCAGCAAGAATAGTTGCAGCCGATCCCCAACCTCGAATATCCATTTCGACAATCTGTGGGGTGTTAATCGGTGAGCCACCAATTGCGTGATGATCAACCACAGCAACAATCGATGCTTGGTCAATGGTTGGCGCTAGCTGAGTGACTTGATTGAAGTCTACCAGCCCCACTCGGTATGAAGAGTAATCTGTCTCTACGCGTGGAGATTCAGCATTACAGTAGTTCAAGATGAAGGTGGATTCTGGATTGATAGGCTCTGGTACTGTCGCTGTACCGCCATAGATATGAGCCGCGAGCATCGCAGACATTACCGTGTCGCTGTCTGGGCTTAGGTGCCCTGTCCATACGAGATCTTCACTGTTTTCATTGGCAGATTGTTGAAGACTGAAAGCATAGCTTGCTGAGCTAAAAGACATAATTAGGGCTGCAACGACAGGGGTTAGCTTCACGGGTATTTCCTTATTTGAATGCGATATAGAAGCCCATAAGCTAAACACCAAAAATTTCAGAACCGTGTCACTAATATTTCAGATTTACTTCAGTGAGTAACGAAATGTAATTTCCCTCACTTCGAGAGTCTTCTTCTCCCATCAATTGTACCTCCCCCTTTCTATTACACGCCCGCCACAACCAATCTTGGATTAGTTCAGCTTTTCATTATTTCACAATAAATTTCAATGAACCCTAATAATAAGAAAGCTAAGACACTGATTTATTGACCACATAACATCATCAACCCACATATTAACAATAAGATAATCTTATTAAAAATGGATTATCGAAAGGCACAAAAAAGGCTACAAAGCAGCCTTATTGAGTAAGCATAAATGAGCTATTGATTCACCGATATCGAGGTTCTGTTCCTCCCCTTTCCCACTACTGGTAAGGGATCGGAGATGTAAACCAAGGGGAGGTTAGGAGGGGATTCTAGTGTTTGTATCGAAAGGTATTACTATCATCAACAATCTCGATTTTAACAGGCACGGTGCCTTGTTTAACGTTACCGATTTTTGCAAATGCCTTGTGCGACAGGTCGATCACTCGGCCTTTTACATAAGGGCCTCGATCATTAATTTTCACATCAACAGACTTGTTATTGTCTGTATTGGTCACTCTCACGATAGTTCCGAATGGCAAGGTTTTATGAGCCGCAGTATTCGCATTCATATTATACGTCTCACCACTTGCTGTGAGCCTTCCATGGAATTTATCGCCATACCAAGAAGCTTTACCAGCAAGAGCATGTGACTTGGCATATTCCTTTGTTTTAGAACTGCCGACAGCCGACGTTGAGGTGCATCCGGCTAATATCATAAGGATAAGAGCGGTAAAGATAATATGTAATTTTTTCATGTAATTTGGGTGCGCTAATCTCTGCATGTTTCTCTATTTTCGTTGTTGTTGGTTAGCAATATAATTCTGAGTATAGTCACTGCTCAGCCAAGGCTACCATTCGGTATGATGACGGAATGTTTTCATGAACGACACTTTCTTCCGTCATATTCATGAAAGGTTTTATCGTCAAAACGTCAACTTTAACAACGTCTTAAATTTGTACATTTCTCAATCACCCGCATATAGATAAGCTACTGATCCAAAAAATCCAAACAAAAAAGGATTGGTACCTCTACCAATCCTCTCTATGGGATGTTTCGTTTTTCTGCCTATGGTAGGTAGATAACGCGATTACTCGTAATCAGTCACCTACGCTTCTGCTCGGCTGTATAAGTTACGCTTTACTGGTTTGTACCGAATTCGTCATCGATTTGGCTTTAGTTTCAGGCACCAAAGACATCAACCCGGTAATAACAAGAGCAGCAACACCCGACATCGTGACAGGTGAGCCAAATATGCTTTGCACTAGCTTGGGTGCTTCTTTCAATAAATCCGGTACCAGCATTACCCCCAGCCCTAAACCTAATGAGATAGCAATCGTCATGATTCTGCGACGATCCAGCTTCTCACTAGCGATAATCTTGATGCCCGCCGCAGCAACCGTACCAAACATCACCAATGTCGCTCCGCCTAATACTGGCTTTGGAATCGTCATTAATACCGCGCCTAAGATGGGAAATAGACCTAATAGAAAAAGAATTGCCGCAATGAAGTAGCCTATGTAACGACTCGCAATCCCAGTAAAATGGATCACGCCATTGTTCTGGCTGAAAGTCGTGTTCGGAAAAGTATTAAATACAGCGGCGATAAGCGAGTTCACGCCGTCACCTAGCACGCCAGCTTTGAGTCGATTGATGTATTTTGGCCCTTTAACTGGCTGCCCTGAAAACATACTGTTAGCGGTAAGGTCACCGGTTGTTTCAATAACAGTAATCAAGTAGATAAAAGCAATAGGGAGGAAGGCTTGCCAATCAAAAGCGAAGCCATATTTAAATGGGACTGGGATACTCAATAGCGGTTGAGATGCAAAAGAAACCATTGGCGCTTTGCCCATCAGAATAGCAACGCCCCACCCTACAACCAATCCGACTAAAATCGACGACAGCCTTACCATGGCGTTGTTGCTTAGGTTAAGTGCCACTATGGTTCCGAGCACAATCGCACCCAACATCAAATTACTTCCAGAACCAAAATCTTCTGCGCCAACACCACCCGCGATATCAGTGACGCCAACTTTAATCAAAGAGACACCAATCGTCGTGATAACGATGCCGGTCACAACGGGCGTGATCACTACTTTGAGTTTTTCGATAAAGCGCGATAGGACGATTTCGACAAATGCACCAAAGAAGCAGACACCAAAAATGGTGGCGAGCATTTCATCCGGCCCACCTCCATTTGCTTTAACAAGAAAACCCGCACCTAAGACAGAACCTAAGAACGCAAAGCTGGTCCCTTGGACACAGATCATCCCTGCGCCAACTGGCCCTATTTTTCTAGCTTGTATAAAAGTGCCAACCCCAGACACCATCAGTGCCATGCTGATCAAATAAGGGATGTGTTCACCCAACCCTAAAACACCGCCAATAATGAGCGTGGGTGTGATAATGCCAACAAAGCTGGCTAATACATGCTGCAGCGCCGCGTAACTGGCTGCTTTGACTGATGGTCGATCGTCTAATCCGTAGATCAATTCACTGTTCTGTTCCATGTGACTTCCTTTATGTATTTTTTATTGTATACAATTTACATAAAGGCAATAGAGCAACATATATGCCAATGGTTTAACATCATATTTATCAATCAGTTAAGTTTTCAATCAGTCCAACGTTGCACTATAGAGCAACAATGTCGGCTTGTTTTAGTGCAACCGATAGTTTATCCGATGTTCCTAAATTAAGCCCTACAGACACAAAAAAAGGACTGGTATCGCTACCAATCCTCTTTAGGGGGTGTTTCGGTTTTTCTACCTATGGAAGGCAGTAACGCGATTACTCGTAATCAGTCGCGTAGGTGTCTTCGTATGTGTGCGAGTAAAATTCGAATAGGTTGCCAAACGGGTCTTCTAGATAAACCATTTGCGCTTGTTTTAGTTCGTCTTCTGGGTGGTAACGCATGATGTCCATACGAACCTTACCGCCAAACTCTTCAACGCGCTTAATAGCTGAATGAAACTGCTCTTTTGGAAGTTGCAGACAGAAGTGGAAGATACCTAGGCGAGAGAAATCAACTTCGTGACGCTCTTGGCGATCTTTCATTTCGAACAGCTCAACACCGATACCATCAGAAGTTACTAGGTGTGCAATGTTGAAGCCTTTGAAGCCTTCGCCAAATACTGCGATACACATACGGCCGATTGCTGATTCGCGTTCTTCCATAACCTTAGTGTTGTTCATTACGATTCTTAGACCCAGAGCCTTAGTGTAAAACTCGACTGCTTTGTCCATATCGCCAACTATGATGCCTACGTGATTCATTTTCATAACTTGCTCCAAATTCGTTTTTAATTCTGTGCGTTTCGAAGACTGGCTTCGATGTTTCGTTTCGATGGAGAGAGTATATGGAGATGTGACGATTAACTGAAATTATCATAAATTATATTAATGATAATTTTTTGTTATTTACAGATTGGTATAACAACTCAACTCAACTCGCGTAAAGAAACCGTACTTCCCCTTACCTACATAGATACTGAACCAAATACTGCTTACCTAAATAGAGAACAACCTAAAAAGCATAGCTACTCAAATTGGGGTTGCTGATGTTTGATGGCTTTTGTTAATCGTTTTTGTTGATAGCTTTTACCGATAGTCCTTTCCTTTCGAAGATAGGATTTGCCTATTGAATCTATAGAAATGTCCGATTTCACTAATTTTCGGTGCGAATGCAATATATCTCCATCGACGCGGGATAGCGTTAAACACTACAAATTAGAAAGAGAGTCGAATCATGATCAACACAGAAATCAAACCATTCAACGCAACAGCATTCAAAAACGGCGAATTCGTAGAAATCACTGAGCAAGACGTTAAA
The DNA here is from genome assembly GCF_021728015.1 of Vibrio sp. G-C-1. NCBI lineage: Bacteria > Pseudomonadati > Pseudomonadota > Gammaproteobacteria > Vibrionales > Vibrionaceae > Vibrio > Vibrio sp. G-C-1. The sequence continues at coordinate 8,241 of NZ_JAKKCR010000007.1, forward strand.
GGCAAGTGGGCTGTATTCTTCTTCTACCCAGCAGACTTCACGTTTGTATGTCCAACTGAGCTAGTTGACCTACAAGACAAATACGCAGAGCTTCAATCTCGCGGCGTAGAAGTTTACTCAGTATCAACTGACACGCACTTCTCTCACAAAGCATGGCACGATACTTCTGACAAAATCGGCACTATCGAATACTTCATGGTAGGCGACCAAACAGGCAACATCACAAATAACTTCAACGTTATGCGTGAAGGTCAGGGCCTTGCAGACCGTGCAACTTTCCTAATCGACCCTGAAGGCGTTATCCAAGCAATGGAAATCACTGCTGAAGGTATCGGCCGTGACGCTGAAGACCTACTACGCAAGGTTAAAGCAGCGCAATACGTAGCCGCTCACCCAGGTGAAGTTTGCCCAGCTAAATGGAAAGAAGGCGAAGAGACTCTAGCGCCATCTCTAGACCTAGTAGGCAAGATTTAATCTAAGCCTAGTTCAAACAAGAACAGCTAAGAAATAACAAGTAAAACAGAACAGTTAAACAGTTCTACAGGCGCGCTTCGGCCCCCTCCTAAAGGGCAGTTGCGCGCCACCCTTTCAAAACATCAACACCACAATATTTGCCGACTTGCGCCCCCTTTTTATTTTCCTTTTTCAGCAAGAAGGTATTGGTCAATACCAAGACACAGAATTTAAGAGCAGGCACGATTATGTTAGATCAAGCAATGAAGCAGCAGCTAAAAGCATACCTAGAAAACCTAAAAACCAATGTTCAGTTAGTGCTGAGCCTGGATGACAGCGACACCGCGAACAAACTTCAAGATCTGGCGAATGACATCGCGTCTTTAACCGACAAAATTGAAGTGACTCGAGATGATAGCGCAAGCTCTCGCCGCCCTATCATGCAGGTCGTGAACCAAGAGAAAGGCACCGCGATCGGTTTTGCCGGTTTGCCAATGGGCCACGAATTTACGTCACTGGTTCTAGCACTGCTTCATAGTGGTGGTCACCCTATCAAGCTTGAAGCTGACGTAATCGAACAAATTAAAGAACTCGATCAAGAGCTTAATGTAGAGATTTTCATCTCGCTATCGTGCCAAAACTGTCCAGAAGTGGTTCAGGCATTCAACATGATGTCGGCGATTAACCCTCTAATTAAGACAACTATGATTGATGGCGCAGCATTCCAAGACGAAGTGAAGTCTCGCGACATCATGGCAGTTCCAAGCGTATTCGTTAATGGTGAGCTATTTGGTCAAGGCCGTATGTCACTGGCAGAGATCCTTAACAAAGTTGATTCAGGCGCTGCAGAAAAGAAAGCGGCAAACCTAAACCAACAAGCACCGTTTGATGTATTGGTTGTCGGCGGTGGCCCTGCAGGTTCTTCAGCCGCTATCTATGCTGCACGTAAAGGCATTCGCACTGGTGTGGTTGCTGACCGATTCGGTGGCCAAGTCATGGATACCATGGCGATTGAAAACTTTATCTCTGTGAAAGCGACAACTGGCCCTAAGCTAGTGGCAAGCCTTGAAGAGCACGTAAAAGAGTACGGTGTTGAAGTAATGACTGAGCAGCGCGCGGCTAACATCATTGCGGCAGAAGACACTGAAGACGGTTACATCCACGTTGAACTTGAGAGCGGCGCAACATTACGATCTCGCACGGTCATCACAAGTACTGGTGCTCGCTGGCGTGAAATGAACGTTCCGGGTGAGCAAGATTACCGCAATAAAGGCGTCGCTTACTGCCCACACTGTGACGGCCCTTTATTCAAAGGAAAGAAAACAGCGGTTATCGGTGGTGGTAACTCAGGCATTGAAGCGGCAATTGATTTAGCGGGTATCGTGGAACACGTAACCGTACTTGAATTTGCAGACACACTGCGTGCCGACCAAGTGCTTATCGATAAAGCAAACGCAACGCCAAACATCGAAATCATCAAGATGGCACAAACAACGCAGGTGATTGGTGATGGCAACCGTGTAACCGGTTTGGAATACAAAGACCGCAATACGGATGAACTTAAACAGATCGAACTAGCAGGTATCTTTGTTCAAATCGGCCTGATGCCAAACAGCGAATGGTTGAAGGGTTCGAAAATTGCGCTTTCACCACGCGGTGAAATTGAAATTAACGCTCATGGCGCAACATCAATGAAAGGTGTGTTCGCAGCGGGTGACGTAACAACCGTACCTTACAAACAGATCATCATTGCGATGGGTGAAGGTGCAAAAGCAAGCTTAGGTGCATTTGACCACCTAATCCGTAACTCAGCTCCAGTTAAAGAGACTGAAACGGCTTAATCTTTAAACCTAAAACTTAAAACTTAAAACTTAAAACTTAAAAGCTTCTAGGCATAAAAGCTTTTAACTCAAGTTCCTTAAATATTTGTTAACTTAATTCTTTACTGTTAACGACTTAGTCTATATTTAGACACCACTCCTATGGATTTAGGAGTGGTTTTTTTATTTGTAGAGGCGCTTTATGCAGGTTGATAAAGCATAAAGGCAACCACCATCGCTAAGCTTCCACCCAAGCAACGGTTCACAAACATCATCTGTTTTGGTGATTGCAGCAATTTTTTCAGCATGGTGCCGCAATACGCCCACACCAACATGCACGGCACACCGGTAATAACCATACCCGCGATAATGGTCACTACTTGAATCAAGTAATCTGCATTCGGAGTAATGAATTGCGAAAACACGGTTAATGAAGCTATCCAACCTTTAGGGTTTAACACCTGCACCAACACACCTGACATAAAACCTGAACGTTTATCTGTGGTGCTTTCTTCGATTTGCATGTTAGCAATCGACCACGCCATGAACAGCAAATAAGCCGCACCCGCGTATTTCAAAATGTTGTATAGCTCTGGGTAAAGAGTAAATAGGCTCACCAAACCGACACTGGAACCCGCCAGTACGATGATGATGCCAACAGCGTTTCCAGAGATAAAAGGTAAAGTCGCAGCAAACCCATAACGACTTGAAATCCCAAGTAATGCGATATTGCCTGCCCCAGGGGTAATTGCAATTGATGTTGAAAATAGCAAGAACGCCAGCATTAATTGAGAGCTCATTTCCTCTCACTCCTAATAAGTAAAGTATTTATACGGAGAGAGTTTACAGATTCGACTAGGAATTAAATTGCTATATAGGCTAATATTAATCCAAATTTGAGCAATACTTTCCTAGAAACACCATGAAACAGAAAGAATCCACCAAAGAAGTGTTAGATGACACAGATATCGCCATCTTAGAACATATCCAACAAAACGGACGCATGAGCAACAGCAAGCTCGCGGAGAAGGTTAACCTCAGCGAAACCCCATGCTGGCGTCGCTGGAAACGCATGGAAGAGACGGGCTATATCGATGGTTACGCCGCGAAGCTAAACCGCAAAAAGCTTGGTTTTCATGTAGCTGGTTTTACTCTTGTGACCTTGGGTAACCATGAAGTAGAAAACACGGAACCGTTTGAAGAGTTTGTCGAAGTAACCGATTGGATTCCTATGTGTCACTGTATTGCAGGCGGCGCCGACTATATGATTCAAGTGCTAGCGAAAGATTTGGAAGAGTACTTTGAGCGTATTAGCTCGATCAGACGAGTAAAAGGCGTGAGTGCGATTCAATCGAACATCTCGGTTAAAGAGTTGAAAAACAGCTATAAGTTGCCTCTTGGGGATTAGTTCACTTCTCCTGACAGCCCTTTTCTTTAAGCAAAATAAAAGCCCAGCTCCCTAGATTTCTAAAACTTAGGGGCAGGGCTTTGTTTGAAACAGATATCGTTTATTTACGCTTGCTATTCACAAGGGTGAGCTAAATGAATCAGCGCCAAACCACCTAGAGACGTTTCACGATACTTCTTATTCATGTCTTTACCCGTCTGATACATAGTAGCGATAACCTTATCCAATGAAATCAGGCTTTTGCTGTTACGTTTGAGTGCCATTCGTGAAGCATTAATCGCCTTCATGGAACCCATCGCATTTCGTTCAATACATGGCACTTGTACCAAGCCACCAATCGGGTCACACGTCATACCCAATGAATGCTCCATCGCAATTTCGGCCGCAATACAAATCTGTTCATTGCTGCCACCACGTAATGCCGTTAAACCCGCTGCCGCCATAGAAGACGACACGCCCACTTCACCTTGGCACCCTACTTCCGCACCCGAAATAGAAGCGTTGGTTTTGTACAAAATACCAATCGCACCCGATACGGCTAAGAAGTCTTTTAACTGCTTGGTATCCAACTCTTTAATGAAGCGATGGTAATACATCAATACGGCTGGAATAACGCCCGCAGCACCATTAGTGGGTGATGTCACCACTTGGCCACCAGCCGCATTTTCTTCACTCACCGCAAAGGCGAACAAGTTAATCCAATCCATGATTTCCATTGGATCGTTTTCAACGGCCGCATTCGCTTCCAGCTTTTTCAGCAAGTTTGGCGCACGACGAGTCACGTTCAAACCACCATCAAGAATGCCTTCGGTTTCAAATCCGCGTTCCATGCAGCGAGTCATTACTCGCCAGATTTGATCGGCCTTTTCTGAGATAACATCATCGCCTTGGAAAGCTGCTTCATTTTTCAGAATCATGCCACCCAAGCTCATGCCGCTGTCTTCTGCTTTTCTCAGCATTTCATCGGCATTTTTGAATGGAAACGGGACTTCTACTGTTTGGATTTTAGTTCCATTCTGCAGTTCATCCGCGGTTGCAATAAAGCCACCACCAATCGAATAATAGGTTTCATCAACAATTACGCTTCCGCTTTGGTCAAACGCGGTAATCATCATGCCGTTTTCATGCAAAGGCAGATTGTCTTCGTGGAACAGCATGTCGGTTTGGTAGCTAAAGCCAATGGTGTGACTGCCACTCAGCTGCATTTCACCACTGTCGATAGCAAGGCGCATCGCTTCATTAGCGCTGGTGATCTTAATCGTGTCTGGCTTATTGCCAAGCAAACCCAAGATGGTTGCTCTGTCGGTGTGGTGACCTATGCCAGTCAATGACAAAGAACCGTATAAATCCACCTGAACACGCGTCACTTCTGCGATTTTATCCGCGATTAATTGTGTGAAATGAAAACCCGCTATCATTGGGCCGTTGGTGTGAGAGCTCGATGGTCCCACACCAATTTTGTAGATATCAAAGATCGATAACATAGATATACCAGTAAAAAATCGGTCAATTAAGAAAGAGCGGCATAAAGCCAATCAGGGATAACAGTACAAGCAGCAATCGTCACAACAGCAAATACCAACAAGCCGTAATGACTCGCCGTAGGCTTAGCGAACAAATGCTTCTGCTTGGCAATAAATTCGCTTTGTTGCTCGGTTACTTCTCCCCAGAAGCGGCTCACAACAACGCCTAACACCAAGAAAACCACAGTGCCAACCAAGGCAAACCAAGGCCAAGCTATGCCGCTGTATTTAGCGATGAATACGACGGCCACACTGCCAATACTGCCTGCAATCACCCCTTTCTCATTTGCCTTTTTAAAGAACAAACCCAGGATAAAAGAGCCAAGGCGAATACCAACAAAAATAGAAGTCAGGCTCGCAATAGTTTTAAGCACTGATTCATTAGAAACCGCCATCAAAGCCGGTACTACAACTGAAGCCGCAGCAACCAAGCTCATCTTTCTTGCCACCGATTCATAATGTGCATCGGAAGCTTTCTTACGGAAAAAGCGCTTATAGAAATCGAACGTTGCGACTGTCGCCATTGAGTTATAAGTAGAATCCAGTGTCGACATCGCTGCTGCTGAGAGTGCGGAAATCACCAAGCCAACAATGATTGGGTTGGTATGGTTAAACACAAAATCAAGAATTACTTCGTTGCTGTTTTCAAAGCTTTGCTCTTGATAAAAGACACTCAATAGAACGCCCATTACCGAGAAAAACAGATAAATAAAGAACGCGCCGTAACCACAAAGCAGCATGGATTTTTGTGCTGTCTTCACGTTCTTTGTTGCCAACGTTCTTTGAATAATCAGTTGGTTAGTGCCATACACACTTAGATGTAAGAAGCTCACGGCAACCACACCCGCCCACAATGTAGTATCAACTCCCAAGTCGAAATCGAGATTGATGATGTTTAGATGTTCAGGAGACAACACCTCACCTGCATCAATCTTCATCAGCAATAAAGCAAAGATCGCAATGCTGCCGATGATCAGCACCGCCGACTGCAACATGTCTGTCCATATGACGGTTGAGATCCCACCCGCATAGGTATACAAAGCGGTAAATAAGCTGATGTAGATGATTGCCTCGGAGATACTCACCGGCAACACTTGCACCAAGATCAGTGCAACCGCATACAAAATCACACCTGCCGAAATACACTGAACCACAATAAACACGATAGAGTTGATCGTGCGAGCAACAACGCCAAAGCGGTGCTCTAGGTATTCATAAATCGAAGTCAGGCCGAGTTTGTAAAACACCGGGACAAAGAAAACCACAGCGAAAAAGATCACTATTGGGTAATTCAAATGGACGCTCATCGCTTCCATGCCTGAGCTATAAACCCAGCCCGGCATGCCCACGAACGTCATCGCACTGATGTAGGTTGCAAGAATCGACACACCTGCCGTAAACCAACCAAATTGTTTTCCGCCCGTTGAGAAATCGCCACCAACGCTATAACGATTATTCACTAAGTAACTGATAAATAGAGTAGTTAGTACATAAAGAGCAATAACCACAAAACTTGAGTACGTAACCATTTTTAGATTCCGTTTATTATATTTCGCAATTCATTCGCCGCTAATAGTACTCAAAAATGTATATTTTCCCTCAAAAACCCACAATAAGTGTGAGTATTGTCACTAAGATAGATGATTAAACACTCTAAATGGCCAAGAAGTCCCAAAACAACGATCTAATGAGATCAAGATCACTAAAATGCATAAAATGGGTACGCACTCATTTTAAAATTGACTTTGATCACGGATCTAATAACCACAAAAATTCTATTATCTCTCCCGAAATGAAGATGGTGTGGTGATATTCAATAAACGCCACACAATAATCGAAACTAAAAACACCCTATGAAAAATAAAGGTTTATCGGTCATGACTACTAAAAAACACATGAGCGAAGTTCCTATGATTCAAAGAGTAGCTGCTTATCTTGCAATTCTAGTTGGCTACTTTTTCTATTGTTATAACTTTGTAATTATTGACTACGTACGCCCATACATCGTTGATGCGTATGATGGTATTAACTTGGCGGATACCGCTCAGTTCTATACATGGCAGTCGGTTGGTGCACTTATTGGTGCTCTGAGCTGTGCATGGGTGGCATCAAACTTTGGTAAGAAATCGACTCTTATTGTCATCACTGCACTGAACGGTGGCGCAACCATCATCAACATGATGTTTACTGACTACGCGATGTGGGCAGCAATGCGTTTCATCATCGGTATTTCTTTAGGTGGCTACTTCACCGTAGCAGTAAGCCTGATGATCGGCCTATTCACACCAAGCGTTCGCGGTAAGTTAACCGCATTCGCTTCTTCTATGTTCTCGGTTGCTCTAATGGCAATGGGCGCGTACGCGGCATTCATTTCTAGCGTTGATGCACCTTGGCAGAGCCTAATGTGGGTGGGTGGTATTCCTCCTCTAGTTGCTGCAGCACTGATGATCTTCATCCTACCTAGCGACAAGAAAGTGATCGCTTACGGTGAAGAAGATCAAGCCGCAGCTGAAGCATCGAATAAACCAGCGAAGAAAGGTTCTTGGGGTGAAATGCTAAGCGCGCCTTACCGCAAGTTAACCATTACTTGTCTACTACTGGCTGGCCTTAACTTCTATGGCTACCAATTCTTCTCTGGCTTCGTGACAACGTACCTGAAAGAAGTTCGCCAATTTGACGGTTCAACTATCGGCATCATCTTCTCTATCTCAGCATTCGGTTCTCTATTCGGTGCTTGGGTATGGGGTGCAATCGCCGACAAATACGGCCGTAAAGTGAACGCGTTTGGTTTCATCCTTGCGGGTGTCATGGCTTCAGTATTCTTCGTAGCACCAAGCGACGTGATGATCGGCAGCCTAAACATGCTGGCTATCCTAGGTCTTATCTACAACTTCGGTCTGTCTGCTTCTGCGGTATGGGGTGGCTACTTCTCTGAGTTGTTCCCTGCTCACCTACGTAGCTTCGGTGCAGCTCTGTTCCACGGTGGTCGTATCATCGGCATGTGGGCACCAATGGTGTTGGTATTCATCCAAGAGCGCAGCGACCTTGCAACGGCAATGTGGGGCTCGCCAATCGTATGGATTCTAGCTGGCCTACTGTGGCTATCTCTACCAGAAACATTGAAAGGCGGCATTTTCGACAAGAGCAAAAAAGCGGAAACAGCAAAAGCTTAATCCCCTTTAGTTGAAGACTTCTAAAAGTTGAAAACCTCTAGAAGTTGAAGACCTCTAAAGACACGAAATAAACATCAATCCGGCTGAGAAGTCAGCCGGTAACAAAATCCAAATCGAGTCCTGTTCCGAATGTTGGCTCGACAACAAAAAAGAGAATTTACTATGTCTAAATATCAAGAAGCTAAACGCATTGTTCGCGATTACTTTGACGCTATCGAAAACGCAACACACGAGAACGTTGCTGAAGTTTTAAAAGCGCACACGTCTGAAGATTACTTGTGGCGCGGTGTTTACCCATTCCGCGAGCAAGAAGGCGCACAAGCAGCGGCTGACGTATTCTGGGCGCCAATGATGAAGTCAATGACTCGCATGCAGCGTCGTCAAGACATCTTCATCGGCGGTAACAACGAAGTTAACCCAGATGAGATTTGGGTAATGAGCATGGGTCACTTCATGGGTCTATTCGACGCTGAATACTTAGGCATGCGCCCTACTGGCAATATCATGAACGTTCGCTACGCAGAATTTAACTGTGTGGTTGACGGAAAAATCACTAAGACAGGCCTGTTCCTAGACCTTCTAGGCATGATGGATCAAGCGGGTTGCTACCCACTTCCACCATCAACCGGTAAGCACTTCGTATACCCTGGCCCACGTAACCACGATGGTCTGTTGTTTGAAGACGCGGCTCCAGAAGAAGGCGTTGCAACGCTTGCTCTAGTAAACAAAATGGTTGATGACCTGTCAGCTCTTAACGACAGCGGCGCGATGGGTTGCCCACCAGAAGTACTAGCGAAGAGCTGGTCAAAAGACATGATTTGGTACGGCCCATGTGGTATCGGCGCGTCTTACACAATTCCTCGCTACCAACAGCAACACCAACTTCCTTTCCGTAACAACCTGAAAGACAAGAAGTTCAACGGTCACGTTTGTCGTTTCGCTGAAGGTAACTTCTCTTGTTTCTTCGGTTGGCCAAACCTATCAAACACACCAACAGGTGGCTTCCTAGGTATGACTGGCGGCGAAGTACGCGCAAACATGCAAGTGGTTGACGTGTACTACCGTGACGGCGACAAACTGTCTGAGAACTGGGTTCTTATCGACCTTCCTTACTGGCTACAACAGCAAGGTCTGGACGTGTTCAAACGTACTTCATCTATCATGAATCCAACGCTGTAACCATGTCCTATTGTCTACCTAGTCCTTACCTACGCTAGGCAGGCATGACTGCCGAGGGCTCCTTCTCGCCCTCGGCAACTTGCTCCACCCAAGATAACCAACTTGTGCCTCACGGATGGGCACACCCTGCCAAACCATTACCTATATAACGGGCTTGAAAGCACGGTGGCTTTCTGCGGCCTGAATAAAGAGAACAACAATGAACAAGTCGATACTTTCTGCAGTGATCCTGACGGCACTTACATCAGGTTCAGCTTTTGCTGCACACACTTTTACCAATGACGCGGGCGATAGCCTTACTTTAGACGGTCGTTTCGACGTTCGTTACCAAGACAAAGGTGGCGATCATAATGGCGAATGGAACAGCGGTAGTTCTCGTTTCGGCCTTAAAGGTCAAATGGGCTTAGATAACGGTTGGACTGGCTTTGGCCATGCCGAATGGGGTTACAACTCAGGTGCTAACGGCGACAATATTTACGACCGACTTCTATACGCAGGCGTAGAGCACGACAAATACGGCAAGATTGCTGCGGGTACTAAACAGTGGTCTACCTTCTACGATGTGGCTTGGTTTACCGATATGGGTCGTGTGTTTGGTTCACGTGGTTCTGGTTACTACAACCTATCTGACTGGGGTATTTCATCAGGCACAGGCCGTGCTGAAAACTCGATAACTTACCGCAACAGCATTAACGACAACTGGAAATACGGCTTCACTTACCAAACAACTCGCGAAGATGTCGCTGTATCAACAAGATTCAACCAAACGAATTCAGATACTGTTACGCTGAAAAACGGTATCGGTGCTTCAACGCTGTACACCGTTATGGATGGCCTAACGATTGGCTTAGCGTACCATCAGAATGAGTTTGATGATGTGGATAGCACAGTTCAAAACATCAAAGATGGCGACACACAACGCATAGGTTTATTAGGTGTGAACTACACTAATGATGGACTATTTGTTGGTTTCACTTACAGCCAAGGTTCAAACTGGGAGACCACCAGCCAATCTGAATTCTACGACCACCGTGGTGCTGAATTCTTCACCTACTACCACTTTGAAAATGGTCTACGTCCAACCTTTAACGTTAACTACTTAACGGACACAGACGACAACGCAAATGGCTACGAACGTCAACTTATTATCCCTGGCCTTGAGTACCACTTTAAGAAGAACAAGTTCTTGGTGTGGACGGAATACCAATTCGACAACGGTAAAGATTCATACAATGGTGTGAAATACGAAAACAATGATGATCAGTTCGCTGCCGGTATTCGTTACTACTTCTAACGATGTAGCGGTATGTAATTCATTTTTGAGTAAATTCGTAATCTAAAGCTCTGCTTCTAAGCAGAGCTTTTTAGTCACTATTTATTTAAAGCTACATTTTTGTAAAGAGATTTGTAGCGACACCGTTAATGGGTTGTACCCAACATAGAATTCAAAATAACCATTATTCCTTATTTTTCATATCATTCCTTGGCATTACTTTATGAGTACGTACCTAATCATGTTACTCTGTGCGCAGTCAATTTGGTTCAAAAGTATGGTCTATGAACTCTCCAAAACACTCCACGGCGTCAAAGCCAACCGTCACCTCTAAAGATGTCGCTAAGCTTGCTGGCGTTTCTCAATCAACAGTATCTCGCGTATTTGTACCGGGCAGTTCAGTGTCTGAAAAGACCAAGCAGAAAGTGTTCGATGCAGCAAAATCGTTGAATTATCGTCCCAATGCCTTTGCCCGCAGTCTGACGACAAATGAATCCAAATTGATTGGCCTAGTTTTTCCTGATGCCGACTACCCTATTCACATGAAAACACTGCAGCTTATCTCTACTGAGCTACAAAAACAGGGGTACTCTGCGGTATTGATTCCTTGGCAAGTTGATGGAAACGATAACCACTCTATCCCTAATATCTTCCAATACCGAGTTGATGGCGTGATTGCCGCTTCTGCGACCTTTAATAAGTCGCTTTATGAAGAGTGTGAAGAGTTCGACATCCCTATCGTTCAGTTCGCGCGGGTTGTTGAAGGGACTAAGAGTAGCCATGTGGTGAGCGACAACTACGCTGCAGGTCAATTTGCTGCTCAGCACTTTCATAAACTTGGTATCAAGTCAGCCACTTACCTCACAGGTAACGTCCCGACATTTACTAATGGCGAGCGCCAAGTGGGTTTCTGCACAGAATTTGAAGACTTAACTGGCAAACAGGCTCGCGTGATTGAAGCTGACTACGATTACCTTGATTCACTCGAGATCATCAGAGCCATGTTCAAAGAAGCTTCTCACCCTGAAGCCATATTTTGTGCGACGGACAATCTCGCTATGGCAGTGATGGACGTGGCTCGTTTAGAGTTCGGGCTCCGTATCCCAGAAGATCTACAAGTGATTGGGTTTGATGACATCCCACAAACTCAGTGGCTGAACTACCAATTGACCACTTTCAAGCAGGATTTCCGACGCCTTGCACGTGAGTCCGTGAAGATTGTCGTTAGCCAGATTCAAGAGCAAGACACCAGCTTAGTGAAATTAATGGTGCCGGTTCAATTTGTAGAACGTAACACTACGTTGAAAGCAAAATAGCGTTTTATTCAGCCTTTTTTGCATGATTAAAACAGGCTTTTAAACAACCAAAATACAAAAACCCCGTTGGCGACGATTAGAGTCTCCAACGGGATTTTGTATTTCTACTCAGCCTTTTCTGCCCCAACTACTTGAGACAAGTGCGTATTAATTACCCACACCACCTGTTTTCTCAGCTGGTAAATCTGGTGTCACTGGGGGCCACTCTTGGAAGGTTGCTAGATGTTGTTGAACAGCAGCTTGAGCAGGACCAAATGCCCACATTTTCTGCCCCATCCATTTCAAGTACATGCCCGACTCTTCTGCCGCTCGCTCATACGGGTCACGACGTAAGTTAAAGAGTAACGGTGCGTTTAGCTCCTCTTTCGGACCACTCCAGCCATGGTTTTGGACCACAAAGTGCGCCTTCCAATCACCAATACGAACCGCTTGTAGCTTGTCTCGTTCGTAGTAGTAGATCTCTTTACGATTAGACTCGCCTTTCTCTGTCAGCATGTCCACTTGGTTGTAACCATCAAGGTGCGCTTTAAAGCCATCGTGACCTTTCAGCATTTTCTCTTTAAGATCCGTTGGACCACCAGCCGCAGCAACCAGAGTAGGTAACCAGTCCATACCATCAAAGATGCCATTGCCTACAGTACCTGCAGGAATTTTACCCGGCCAGCTCACAAGTGCAGGAGCGCGAACGCCGCCTTCCCAAGTTGTGCCTTTTTCGCCATGGAATGGTGTCATACCACCATCTGGCCACGTCATGATCTCAGGACCATTATCCGCAGTAAAGATGATGATGGTGTTATCGGCAATACCGAGTTCTTCCATTTTGGCCATCATTTCACCAACATGGTCATCAAGATCTTTCATGACCACTTCTTGAAGTCCCCAACCGTTTTGGCCAAGCATGGCTTCGTATTCAGGTGACAGGTGCGTCCAAACGTGACCACGTGATGGACAGTACCAAGTAAAGAATGGCTTATCCGCTTCAACCGCCCTTTCGATGAAGTTGATCGCGTGTTTATTAACTTCATCGTCGAGTGTACGCATACGCTCAATCGACAATGCACCATCATCTTCGATCGTTTGACCGCCTTTGCCATCTGATCTTGCGTAAATAACATTACGAGGTGCAAACGCATCCAAAGATCCATCTTTTGGCCAATCTGGATCTTCTGTGTATTCCATTGCATTCAAGTGATACAACCAACCCCAATACTCATCAAAACCGTGCATCGTCGGTAAGAATTCATCTCTATCACCAAGGTGGTTTTTACCAAACTGCCCCGTGACATAACCCATGGTTTTAAGAACCTCAGGAAGCGTTGGCGTGTCAGCACTTAAACCAACTGGGCCACCCGGTAACCCAACTGAGTGCATGCCTGTTCGAACAGGAAGTTGACCCGTTAAGAATGCGGAACGCCCCGCCGTACAAGAGGGTTGTGCGTAATAATCAGTCAGTAGCATGCCCTTTTCAGCAATACTATCGATGTTCGGTGTTTCGCTGCTCATCACACCATTGTGATAAGCACTCAGGTTTGAGATCCCAATATCATCCGTGAAGATAACAAAAATATTCGGTTGCTCTTGGGCTGACCATGCTGATAGCGAAAAGCTACTCAACACACTCAGAGTAACAAGGTGAAAAATCCTTTTCATAGAATGTCCTTATACTGTTTCAGATTGTTCTTTATGAATCATTTTTATTCCTACCAAACCAAAGCCAAGCTCCAATAGTAGATAGACGACAAGTAGCCAGTGAGGCATGCCATCTATCACCAAGCTAATGACTCGGCCGGCAGCCAAACCCAACATGAAGACCACCAAACTGTAAAGTGCTGGCAATCGATATTTCTTTAATAACGCTCCTGCTATCCAAAACAAAGCCAATGCTAAGTACAACCCCATCACTGCACGAAAGATATGTGTGACATTGATAGGGCTAGCATCGATTCCGAAAAGGTAATCCAGAGAAATAGCTGGTGCATACCCGTAAGACAATGCAATAGGCGTTAATCCCAAAACCGCGACGAACAAAAAAATACTCTGTAACTTCATATCCTCACTCTTTAAATTTGGCTCTTTTTAAAAAACATAGTCTACAATCAGAAATATACAAGTTGCATATATGAAAAATGGATAATGAATACATACATTTATAGTATGTTTTCTTCAAACCGGATAAGGATATCAATATGGCTAAATGGCATTACCTACTCGCATCAGCATTGGTCGCTAGCTCAACCGTAAATGCGCAACAGGCCGACTCACAAACAGACACTAAAAAATGGCAACACAGCATTGAAATTTACGCACTGGCGCTGAATATTCGTGGCGATACCACCATTGGTAATTTGTCCAGTGATGTTGATGTTGACCCAGCGTTCATCGTGGATCATTTGGATATGGGAGCGATGCTTCGACTAGAGGGGGTCTATAACAATCAATGGGGTTATTACGTTGACTACAGCTACATGAAACTGAGCGGAAAGTCAGATTCAATCATCGGCAACACAGGTATTCTTAATGGCAAGCTTGAGATCAGACAAGGCGTTTTAGAAGCAAAAGGCTTTAAACGCTATCAATACGACATTGGTACCATTGATTATATGGTTGGATTACGTTGGTGGGATAACGATATTGATTCCAAACTCTACACAAACAGCGGGACAACCCTGAATTCAAGATCTTTAGAAGAAGATTGGATTGATTATCTGATAGGCGTTCGCTGGACCAAAGAACTCAGTAAAGATTGGACAGTGCACACCAGCCTAGATATCGGCCTTGGTGCTGACACCGATTTTACTAGCTCGATATTAACCGGCGCTCGCTATCAAATTAACGACTGGTCGGATTTAAATCTGGCGTATAAATCGACCTGGGTTGATTACGAAAACAAGGGCACCTTTGAATACGATACCGCTTCGCAAGGGTTCCTGATTGGTTGGGCTGCTCACTTTTAATTAGAGAGTCAGGATGTTAGAAATTTAGGTAAGCCAGATTCATGGCTTACCTTTCAAACGAAGTCTACCTTTCACGAAAAGCTGCTGGTGACTTACCTATGGATTCACAGGGTGTGGCACAATACATTCTTTCTTCATGATAGTTAAGCCAGCTTCGAGAGTTTCTGTCCAAGCTTGTTCAACGCTTTCATCATAGTGAGGATCGTATTTTTTAACCGTATTGAGTAACGAATTGAACCACTCGTTGAGCTCAATCTCGGAAATATCCAGTCCTAAGTCTTTATGCCTTTTACCCAATTTCTTTACTGAGTTACGCACGCTCGGCAGACCAGCAGAATTATAGATAAGAATGATCGAGGCTTTAAGCATCTTGGTTTGCTGCTCTAACCCTATCTTTTCAAAACGTTCTGAAAACCTTGGATTATGCTCGCAAAAATCCGCCAGAAAGCTCTCCAAAAATTCTTGGTCAATCCGGCAGCGCTCAAAGCTTTCATAAAACAGTTCGTTCGGTTTCATCTAGCAAGTCCTTTGCAATAGTCAGCAGGTTTTTAAAATAACAGGTTAGTTCAGAGCAGCGATAAACTAACTCCAAACTATCAACACACTCTAATTATACGCCACCGTGGCATAACGTAAACTATGGCATAAAGTGAGTTGCACAGATCTTGTTTCCATCAGGATCTCGCAAATAAGCCATGTACAAGCGGCGCTCATCAGAACCTCTCGCTCCGGGGCCATTTTCAATGCTGGTACCGCCATTTTCGACGCCAACTCGATGCCAGTCATCTACAACTTCAGGAGAAGACGCAAGAAAACCCACCGTCATGCCGTTGCCGTGAGTCGCAGGCTGACCATCAATCGGCTTCGTTAAGCCCAACACACCCGTTTGGCTAACGTAAACACAGCGCCCTTTAGGGTCAACAGAACCTTCGCTATAACCAAGCACTTTCATGATTGGGTCATAAAAAGCCTTCGCGCGTTCAATATCTTCGGTACCGAGAAAAACATGGCTGAACATAACTAACCTCTTCTTTTATTGAAAGAACCACCTAAACTAGACCTATAATTCGTGTTTGTCTAGGCACGCTATTCGGTCACAACTGTTGCTTAACCCATTGAGCAAACACCTGAAACTTAGTTCGCTGCTCCATGCCTTTCGGACACACTAAATCATACCCTTTGCCCGATTCAATGCTCATAAGAGGCGCGACCAATAAGCCTTGTTCAATCTGCGGTGTCATAAACTCTAACCGCCCTAGTGCCAGCCCCATCGATAATATCGCCGCATCCATCGCCAAGCGATTATCACTGTAATAGTCACACTGAAGTGCGCAGTTGGTATCACTTTGAGCTTCATACAACCAACGCTGCCACGCAGTGATATCGCCACTGTGAATGAAGCGAACATCGTCTAAGTGTTGAATGCCTTGGTCTAGTTTGAAGTGTTTCGCGTATTCAGGGCTGCACACAGGAGTTCTTACTCCACTGAATAATCGCTCGCTGTAATGGTTTGGGTAATGGCCTTCGCTATAGAAAATTGCCACGTCATAAGGTTCAAACTGGAAGTCTGACTGGCTCTGTTTGGTTTGCAGTTTGATGCTTAGATTCGGATACAAGCGTCTGAATTCTGACAAACGTGGCATTAACCACGAGGAAGCAAAATAAGGCGATGTCGCGATGTACAACTCCCCACTTAGCTCACCCGTTTGAATATCCATGAGTTCGGAAAAGATAGACTCAAACGAGACGTTCAACATGGATAACACGCGCTGACCTTCTGGCGTCAGTTCGAGCTTTCTTGTCTTGCGCACAAACAGGTTGAACTTCAATTGTTGCTCCAGTTTTTTGATGCGATGGCTGACCCCTCCCTGAGTTAAGAAGAGCTCGTCGGCGGCAAGCGTAAAGCTTAAATGTTTAGCCGCAACACTAAAGGTGTGCAGCAGTGACAGCGTTTGTTGGCGATTTTCGAACAGCCCCATGCATTAACCTCACTAATTCATAAGTCGTCATAACTGGTTTGTCGGTGTATGTAACCATCATATAAATTAAACCAAGTAATCTACAACATTAAATGGTGAACAGCATGCAACAGAATCAAAAACTCAAAGTAACCGTGATTGGTGGTGGCTCAAGTTACACCCCAGAGCTCATTGAAGGACTGCTCAAGCGCCATCACGAATTACCTATCTCTGATCTGTGGTTAGTCGATATCGAAGAAGGTATGGAAAAAGCAGAGATAATCGCGGCGCTCACCAAGCGAATGATAAACAAAGCAGGCTGTGAGATTAATGTTCACCTCACCACAGATCGAAAATCAGCCCTGAAAGACGCTAATTTTGTCTGCTCACAATTTCGCGCAGGAAGAATGGAAGCAAGATTACGTGACGAAAGGATTGCTCTGAAGTATCGCATGATCGGCCAAGAGACCAATGGCTTGGGTGGCTTCTCTAATGCGTGCCGAACCATTCCGATTGCACTCGATATAGCGAAAGAGATGGAAGAACTGTGTCCGAATGCGTGGTTACTCAACTTCACCAACCCATCAGGCATGGTAACGGAAGCACTGATTAAGCACTCAACCATTAAAACCGTTGGTCTATGTAACGTTCCCGTCAACATGGAGCTAGGCGCGGCGAAAATGCTCGACGCAGAACGTAAAGATATCACGATGCAAATTGCCGGATTAAATCACCTAGTGTGGGCTCGTAAGGTGCTTCATAAAGGTGAAGACAAGTTGGGAGAACTCATCGAACAACTCCTTGGTGGTAACGATCAAATGATGCCAAAGAACATCCCTCCCTTTGAGTGGGACGCAGAATTGATTCGTTCTCTGAACATCGTTCCTTGTGCTTACCTACGTTACTACTACCAATCCAGAGACATCTTAGACAAAGAGTTTGCTGCGTCTGAAAACAGCACCAATCGCGCAGATTTAGTTGCCAAGGTTGAACAGCAGTTGTTAGAAATCTACAAAGATCCCATGCTCGATACCAAGCCTAAATTGTTAGAAGAACGAGGCGGTGCTTACTACTCTGAAGCGGCCTGTGAGCTGATGAGCAGTATTCACAATAACAAACGTTCTATCATGCACGTCAACACTCGCAACAATGGTGCGATTCAAGGATTACCCGATGATTGTGCGGTCGAAGTAAGTTCGGTAATCACCAGCAGTGCAATCCTGCCACTGAACGTTGAACCTTTTGATAGCGACACGCTGCGCTTGATTCAGCAGATGAAAGAGTTTGAAACCTTGACCGTTAAAGCGGCGATGACGGGTGACATCGCAACAGCAAAACGTGCTCTGATCTTAAACCCTATCGTCGATAGTGGTTCGCATATAGACGAAGCTTTGCAAGAAACCATTCGCGAGAACTTAGACTTCATGCCTGCGTTTGCTCATCGACTCGCTTAATGTGGCCTTTGTTAGCCGCTAATAAGCTCGGTGATAACAGCTAATAAGCTCGGTGACAACAAACTAATGAGCTCAGTGACAGCAGAACTCATTCAAGATATTGAATCCAAATGCATTAATAAGAGGTCATGATGAAATTGATACTCAACGCCGATGATTTCGGCCTCACTGAAAGCGTGAACCATGGCATCGTCGACTGCTTTAAGGCAGGCTTGGTTAAGTCGACCACCATCATGATGAATCAACCGGGTACACAGCACGCGATTGAGCTCTATCATCAAGGTTTAGTCCCTGAAGTTGGCTTGCACTTTACGGTCACCGCAGGAAAACCACTGACTTCACCAGAGCAGGTTCCGAGCTTAGTCGACGAACACGGACACTTCTTTTGCAACGTCACCCTGTTCGATAAATCAGATGTGGATGAAGGTGAGGTGATGCTCGAACTCAACGCGCAATATCAAGCCGCTGTCGATGCCGGTTTAAAGATTAACCATATCGACAGCCATCACTTTGGTGGTGTATTTAAATCTCTAAAAGCAGCGTTTACCCGCACAGTGAATCGCATTGGTCTTCCAGTTAGACGAATCGATAACATCCTAAGTGGCCAAGATGCACTGCGAGTGCCAACGCCAGACGCTTTCGATATGCGTTTCTTTGACGAAGGCGTATCGCTGAATGGCCTGCAAGATTTATTGCTGAGCTACCAAGCTATGATGCCTGACGGTGTGCTTGAGTTAATGTGCCACCCTTCATCAGTGGCAAGTGAACAGCTTAAGTCCCTATCAAGCTATAGTGATAAACGCGTCGAAGAGCATCAACTTCTCACTAGCCCTGCGCTAAAACAGTGGTTGGCTGAGCATCAGATTGAGTGCATTGGATTCAACGATCTCAGATAGTTTTTTTAATTCAGGGCTACTCAACGATCCGTTGTGCGCCCTGTCCTTGGTCATGCAGAATATCTTCAGGGTTCAACAAGTGGCATTTCTGCATACTCAAACACCCACAGCCGATACAGCCTGTTAAGTTCTCTTGTAGCGATTTAATCTGCGCCATTTTACTGTCGAGTTGCCCCTGCCACTTCTTAGCAACGCACGCCCAATCTCGCTTAGTCGCGGTATGGTTCATCGGCAGTGTCGATAATTCTTCGGTGATCTCTTCCAGCGTAAAGCCTATCGACTGCGCGACTTGGATCAACGCAATTCGTCTCAACATCGCCGACTGATAACGGCGCTGATTTCCATTAGTACGAATCGAAGCAATCAACCCCTTGGTTTCGTAAAAACGTAAGGCGGAAGGAGCCACGCCACTGCGCTCTGCCAACTGGCCTATGGTGAGGTATACGATGTTTCTCATTGTTACACTATCCCTGAGATCATAAATATTTAAAGCTTACTTTAACTTTAGAATAGCGACCTATTGTTACCTTAACCAGTTAATGTCCTTAAACTTTGACAACGGGCGCAATGAAAAGAAACCACGCAAATAGCTGCTTTGTTTTATTGTGGTGTTCTCGCTCTCTAAATCTGACTCATGATCGATTTCAAGTTCTCTGCTATTTCGGCATTGATGATCTCACCCGTTTCTACATTAAAGTTGTCGTAGAAACTTGGTACCGACATCGAGCCCTTCACATCAGCATCAAAGTAAGGTGCCGAATTTACCGCAGACGACAACACAGAGCTTGCGCCGCCTGGGCCTGGTGATGTGGAGAGCATAACAACAGGTTTGCCTTGGTACACTTTCATGTCGATTCGTGATGTCCAATCAAACACATTCTTAAAGGCTGCGGTGTATGAGCCGTTGTACTCTGCAAAAGAGATGACAATAGCATCTGCTTCGCTAATCTTGCTGAAAAAGCGCTGTGCGTGTTGATGAACGCCGGACTCTTTTTCTCTGTCTTCACTGTAAATGGGCATCTCGAAATCATTAAGATCGAGCACCTCTACTTGCGCGCCCTCAACTAAGCTTGCGGTGTACGCTGCCAATTGTTGGTTAATCGATGCTTTACTGTTGGTCGCGCCAATCGCTAATACTTTCATTATTGATCCCTGTTCATTTTTCTCACCTTTATGCACTCATGACTTCAATTACGGAGCTCAAAGTTCATAACTGAAGATTCGTAACGTCTGTTTGATAACATCAAAACCTGCACTAGGCGACAAGGTGATAGATTGTGTTTTTAGATTGGGGACGATGATAAAACCTCAAGTTAACTTGAGGTAAAGCGATATTTTCAAAAAAGAGGAAATAATTTAAAAATACTTATAAAGCAGTTAATTACGAAAGGTTAAACATAGATTGGCATTACACAGACAAAAATAAGCACATCCAAAATACAGTGAGTGTGCTCTATCGAAGTATTATTTACTTAAGTTGATTTAATGGACTGACACCAGAGTAAGCGACACCGGATAGCTCGGCCATTTCGCGATTCCATGTAGCCAAATCGTGAGGATTAAACTGATTCAAATGGTCATGACCGCACGCTCTCGCCATCACTTGCATCAATTCAGTCGAAGCTTCGAAGAAGTTCTTCAATTGGTTCGATGCCTTCTCGACATTTAACCGTTGGCGTAAATCGGCTTTTTGAGTCGCGATGCCCGCCGGGCAATTATTGGTGTTGCACATTCGGGCGGCAACACACCCTATCGACTGCATGGCACTGTTCGAGATAGCGACACCATCAGCGCCAAGCGCCATCGCTTTTACAAAGTCCATTGGAACACGAAGCCCACCAGTAATGATTAAGGTGACTCTGTCACTGACACCTTGCTTGTCTAGATAGGCTCTGGCACGAGCAAGCGCTGGAATAGTGGGCACGCTAATATGGTCACGGAACATTTCTGGCGCCGCCCCAGTACCACCGCCTCGACCATCCAAAATGATGTAATCGGCACTGGCATCCAATGCGAACTGAATATCCTCTTCAATATGATTGGCACTCAACTTGAAGCCAATTGGGATCCCGCCCGTCACTTCTCGAACTCGGTCGGCGAAATTTTTGAAATCCTCGACGGTTTTTAGATCAACAAAGGTGGGTGGAGAAATCGCGGCTGTACCTTCTTCAATACCACGCACCTTAGCTATCTTGCCAATGTTCTTCGCCCCAGGTAGGTGACCACCTGTTCCGGTTTTAGCCCCCTGCCCACCTTTAAAATGAAAGGCCTGGACATTTTTGAGCTTAGATTCATCGTAACCAAATTGTGCGCTGGCTAGTTCGTAAAAGTAACGTGAGTTTGCCGCTTGCTCTTCGGGCAACATGCCGCCCTCACCCGAGCAGATCCCCGTTCCCGCAAGCTCCGCGCCCGTCGCTAAAGAGATTTTCGCTTCTTCAGATAACGACCCAAAACTCATATCAGACACAAATAAAGAGATGTTCAATTTGAGCGGCTTTTTCGCTTTTGGCCCAATAATAAGCTCAGTACCGACGGGCACATGTTCCAACAGAGGTTTGGTCGCCATTTGAGCAACCATCACTTGAATATCATCCCAGTGAGGCAATAGATATCTTGGAACGCCCATCGAAGTCATTGGCCCATGGTGACCCACTTTGGATAAGCCATCTCGTGCTAATTGATGAATGAATTCGACCGTGGGCTCTTCTTTGGTTGCAGAAGCCGCAGGTGAGAGATCGGGTGTTGCCGCTTGGATGTGAACATCGGGGCCTTCTTGGCCCACTTGCTCAGCCGTAAACTGTTTATGGGTGCCATCACAGAAAGGGAGATTGTTCGAATACTTACAGCGGCACAGGTAAGCGTCGCCGGTTTCTTCGGCCACGAAACTCTTCGGTTTGAAGCCCGTTCCTGCATGAGAACCATCACAAAACGGTTGGTTTTTCGATTTCCCACAGGTACAGAAGTAATATTCTTCCCCTTCTGTTAGTTCCACTTTGATTGGCTTGTTATCCGCTATTACTGGATTATTCATAGTTCGTTCACCTTTTCTTTCTTATGATTTGATGACTGAAGCGATGACTTGCTCACAAGAGTAAAGTAAAGGTGAGATACGCGGCTAATTCAATAAATGAGCCAGAGAAAACAAGCTGGATAGACAGCCTAAAAACAGAAATCTTGCTGATTCAACACAAACAAAAATGGCCACCAAATCGGCAGCCATTGTGTTTTAAATCTGAGTCTAAGCTAAACGTGAAAGGTTAATCGAATAACTCGATGACCAGCTTGTTGTCTTTAATCACTAGATTAGGTTCCGAGGACTTGATCAATGACTCTTGAACCTTATTGCTGTCCAGTTTGTAAACCGGTGACTGGGACAAAGCAAAGCCAATCATAGAAACGGCAGGCTTAAGTAGTTTGGCGACCTCAGGCGACAGTTGTTTATCTTTTTCTTCAAAGCGCTCTAAACGCAGTGATTTCAAATAAATCTCGCCACTCTCTTTGTCATATTCAGGAATCGCACTGAACTCGATATCAAGATCCAACCTCATATTCGGCACGTTAAACACCTGAACTTGTGCATTGGTATTCGCCAGAACAGACACGCGCTCGGCATCAGCTCGGCCAATTTGCACCGCTAAGTCATCGACAGCGACTTGCGCATACATAACGTTTTGTACACCCACTTCTTGCTCTAACATCACCGAATCTTGAAGGTAGTTCGTCATTTCTTGCTCGGTCACGCTGTAGCTAACACAACCACTTAGCATTAGGGCTATGAAGGCTATAATGAAGCGGCTCATTGATTTCGTTGTCATTGGGGATCGACTCTTAATATGTAATTGCATGGAACGGATTTTACCTCGAGATGGTACTGTAAAATAGTCGTCACAATTACAGTGTCGGATAACTGAGCAAAATGATCCACCTAATCGGTGATTGCGTATAGTTGGGAATTGGTAAAAATAGTAAGGGAAGCAATGACTTCATTAACGATATTCTACGATGGGACATGTCCATTGTGCGCAAAAGAGATGGCGGCACTTGCCAAGCATGATACCGAGAATAAGATTCAAACCATCGATATCTACAGTGAAGCCTTTTCAGACTACCCTCAGATTGAGGCCGACGCAGCCAACACCGTTTTGCATGCACTGGATGAGAATGGAAAACTGCTGCTAGGTTTAGACGTGACCTACCAAGCGTGGCGCTTAGTAGGAAAAGGTTGGCTATACGCCCCTTTACGTTGGGCGATATTCAAGCCAGTGGCCGACTGGTGTTATCTTCGGTTTGCCAAGAACCGATACAAAGTCTCTTTCTGGCTAACTGGAAAGTCACGCTGCGATGGTAACAGCTGCACAAAATAGTACTTGGTTAAGACATACCACTCGCGACTTTGTAATACACCACACCAAACAGCGCAGCAAAAACTAAAACGGTAACCGCGACTTTTAACCAAATAAACTTCATGTTTTGTCCTTTAAATTCTGTTTACTGTTTCGCGAGACAAGTTACCACAACAAAACATTCGGTTGGGTAATGATTTATAGAACTTTGTAGTCATACCAATCACAGTAAGTAAGTGGTCAAAAATAGCGCAGGGAAAAAGCTGGAGAACAAGGCGGATTTTTTCGATAAGTAGTTATTCTACAATCAAAAAATCTAACGACGTTATCGAGATTTTTAACAAGCTAGGGTGAACAGTTATTTACTACGATTGGTATCAATCTTGATAACTAAGTGAGAACCTTTATGTCGGCAAAAGAAAGAAATCTACCTACCCATCGCATTTCAAGATTCAGTAAGTTCGCGTCTCTCGCCACTCGAGTAGCCGGAAGTGTCATCACTGAAGGCACGAAACAGCTCGCGCAGGGAAACAGACCCAAAGCAAAAGACTTGGTATTAACACCTCAAAACATTGCTCGGCTCACCGATCAACTGGCACATTTACGCGGGGCAGCGATGAAGCTCGGCCAAATGCTGTCGATGGATGCGGGTGATATTCTTGAACCCGAGTTAGCCAACATTCTCGCTCGCCTGCGTTCAGACGCTGACCCTCTGCCAGCAAAACAGCTCAGCCAAGTGTTAGAAAATTCACTCGGACTGAACTGGAAGGCGGAGTTTATCTCCTTCAACTTTAATCCCATCGCCAGTGCGTCCATCGGTCAGGTTCACCAAGCGTATAGCGACTCTGGAGACAAACTTGCCATCAAAGTCCAATACCCAGGCATTCGAAAAAGCATCGACAGTGATGTGGACAACGTTGGTACATTGCTCAATATTGTTGGGTTGATACCAAAGTCAGTCGATTACAAAGGCTTGTTAGAAGAGGCGAAAAAACAACTACATGATGAAGCCGACTATGCTCGCGAGGCTGACTACGCGACTCGTTACTATCATGCGCTTAAAGAGCACTCTCACTTCGTCGTGCCTAAAATTCATACGCAAATCTCATCAGAATCGGTGATCGCCATGGACTTCATTGAGGGCATCTCGATAGAGCAAATTGAAGGTTATGATCAAAGTACTCGAGATTTTGTGATGCACAGCTTGCTCGAGTTAATGTTCAAAGAGCTGTTTGACTTCAAGATGGTGCAAACCGATCCCAACTTCGCCAACTATCTTTACGTTGAAAACACGCGACAGATTGGGCTTTTAGACTTTGGAGCAACCCGAGAATACAGCGGCCGCTTCAGTGATGGCTATCGTTTGGCTTTTACCTCTGTGATTACTCACGATGAACAAGGACTCAACAAGGCGTTAGAGCAGATTGGATTTTTTAGCGAGACCATCCTCCCAGACCAGCGCCAAGCGATTCTTAACTTGGTGACAATGGCGTGTGAACCCATGCTTGTCGATGAAGATTACGACTTCAAAGCCAGTGGTTTAGCACAAAGGCTTCGTGAAGCAGGAACCATACTCAGCATGGAACAAGAGTATTGGCACACGCCACCAGCAGACGCTCTATTCCTCCACCGAAAGATTGGAGGCATGTACCTACTGGCATCTCGCCTTGGAGCCAAGGTAAACATCAGGCGCTTGGTGGTGCCCTATTTGCTAAGCGACAATTGACACTTAAGCGACAATTGACACTTAAGCGATAGCTGATACTTAAGCGATTCTGGTCTTTAAAGTGATCATTTTAAGTCGTTGAACAGTAATAACAGTTACGCCAACTAAAATGAGTCAGACTTATGAAACATTCACTGCTGTGCTCCACCGCCCTGCTCGCGAGCCTAACAAGTTCATTCGCATTTTCAGCTAGCTGCCCTGAGATACTCAACGGCAAACAAAGGCTGTTAAATTCAAACGAAGAGATTGAGCTGTGTGAAGAGTTTCAAGGTAAAACTTTATTGATCGTGAACACGGCAAGTCAGTGCGGTTTCACCCCACAGTTCGAGCAACTTGAGCAGCTTCACCAAACGTATAAAGATCAAGGATTCACGGTTGTTGGTTTCCCAAGTAATGATTTTCGCCAAGACAGAGGAAGCGAGAAGCAATCCGCTAAAATCTGCTACCTAGATTATGGTGTGACCTTTCCGATGATGGCGCGCGCTTCACTCTCTGGGCCTGACGCAAATCCAGTCTTTGCCGAAATTCAACAACAAGCCGGTATCAAACCGAAATGGAATTTCTACAAGTTCTTGGTCAGCAAAGAAGGCAAAGTGATAGCAACCTTCCCGAGTTCTACATCGCCAACCAGTAGTACCCTCAAAAATGCAATAGAGCAACAGTTATGAGGTCAGATTACTTGGACACAACTCAAACACGCAACACCATGGCCAAGCTCGGTTATATGGGTTTAATCCCCTTTTTATTCGGCCTACTGTTATCACTCACCGACAGCCAATTCTTTAGCTTGAGCGGCGAAACACTCTTCATCACCTACAGCGTGGTTATCTTGAGCTTTTTGTCGGGCATCTTGTGGGGAAATGGGATAGAAAACTTCGAAAGCCAATCCAGCAACAAGGCTCTGATTCTAAGCAATGTTATTGTGTTGGCAGCGTGGCTAGCGGTGCTACTCGGTGAGCAGCAAGAGTTCCTCACCACACTGATTCTGATCTTAGGCTACATTGCGGTTTGGCGAGCGGAAAGGTCCATGAGAGAAGAGAACCAAAGTGAAGGCCCCGATGGCTATTTTGATATGCGAACCCGACTGACCTCTAGCGTGGTGTTGATGCACGGTATCGTGATGTTGACCTAAGCGCGTGATGCCTGCATCTAAATAGACACAGTGAAACGGGAACTAGACGATGAGCTGCATGACCAGACGAGGCTCATCGTCTCCGAAATAATTGCCCTCTTCCTTGATGGTCACGAACCCCATCGACAAGTACAGCTCACAAGCCGAGCTGTTATTTGGATCAACAGTAAGCAACAGCTTGGAATCTTGTGGCAATGTTTCTATCGCCTGCTGCATCAATGAACGGCCAATCCCCATGCCTCGGTAAGCAGTATCAACAGCCAGTGACAACACCCAATACTCTTGTTGTTTATCGGTTGGCGTCATTAACACATAGCCCGCAACCTGCGAATCCTGTTTCGCCACCAACAAGCCCTTCCCCCAGCAATCAAATGCCTGACGAAAGAAAAACAACGGATAGGCGTGATCGCCAAACAAAGCATGTTCAAGCTGGTAGATATCAGCCAGTTCTTGTTTTTCCGCACAAACAACATTCATACATCGACCTTAAATAGATTAACTACAACCGCGATTCGGCTACAACTGACCTTCAACTGAAGCCAGCCAAGTTGGCAATTGCTCTCTAAACCAATTGATGTACTTGGAAGCTTGTGGGTTGTTACGCGTGACTAATATATTCGTCACTTCCACTACGATCCAGCTTTTAGCGATGATCAATTGCTTTATTAATTCTTCACGCGGAATCAAGGTGTTATGGCAAAGATACTGTTCAACAATCAGCTCATAATCTTTCAGAGTACCCATTTGAGAAACGAGTGGCGCCAAGTCTATCGCGGGGCTACCAAAGCCAAACCTCTCCCAATCAAACAGCACGAGCTGACCGTTATCTCTTCTTCCCCAATTCCCTTCATTGGAGTCACCCGAAATTAATGTGTCATGATTAAAAAGAACATCACTCTGCGATTGAATGTACTTAAGACTGTCTTGCGTAACTTGAGGCAACTGTAGGGAAGATAAAGCCGATGTGGTGTCATCTAAACTCCATTGATGGCGCTTAACTTCAAATGTTGGTCGATATTGAGAACGATGAATACTCGCGAGCTGCTGAAATACGTCACTTGTTGTTTGTAGCTCGGTAAGGCAAACCGAATTAGGAATGTATTCGAGAAAAAGCTCACAACCATCGGCCGCAAAAAGTCGAGGCGTATTCACTCCATCAAGATGCTGCGCTGCGTGTTGGTAAAAAGCGACTTCAACCTCGCCAGCCCCTTGTTTATGTATACAAGAAGCGCCATTACGCTGAGTTAAAGAAACCTGCGCAGCGCCCATTTGTGAAAGGTCTTGATTACTCATCGCATTCCTTCTATCCGTGTAAACAGCAGAACGAACCCTACTGACGGCTCACTAACAAATTCGCACCAGATAAGGCAAGAAACACAGAACATGCTTTATTGAAGCGCTTGGCCATTTGAGGTTTTGAAAACCAATTTCGTAGATATAAACCAAAGGCGGCATAGATAGAAATCGCGAGCATTTCTAATACTAAGAATGTGCTTCCCAACACAAAGAATTGAGTATTTACGTTCGCTGAAACATCGACAAATTGAGGAAGGAATGCAGTGAAAATGAGTATCGCTTTTGGATTGCCCGCCGCGAGCGCGAACTCTTGTTTAACAAGAGCAAACCAATTCTTATTTTGCTCGACGTCCCCGATTGGGCTAGCTTGTGAGCGCCATAGGTTGAACGCAATCCATAATAGATACATCGCGCCAAATAGCTTAATAAGGAAAAACAAAGTTTCAGAGGTATAAAGCACGACAGCCAAGCCGGATGCAGCCAAAGCAATCATGCCAGAAAAAGCGAGGATTCGTCCCAGGCCCGCTACAAAGGCGGCCTGAAACCCATAACAACGGGCGTTGTTCATTGATAACAAATTGTTTGGGCCCGGTGTCATGTTGAGCGCAAAACAAGCGGGGATGAACAGCAGTAACTTCCAGATTTCCATTGGTGCTTCCTAATTGCCAGATGCCGCGGTGATTGAA
The DNA here is from genome assembly GCF_021728015.1 of Vibrio sp. G-C-1. NCBI lineage: Bacteria > Pseudomonadati > Pseudomonadota > Gammaproteobacteria > Vibrionales > Vibrionaceae > Vibrio > Vibrio sp. G-C-1. The sequence continues at coordinate 36,831 of NZ_JAKKCR010000007.1, forward strand.
TCGTTGAACGAGACTTTACCTTTTATAACAGCATTTAATATCTTTGGTAGCAACATTTGAAAGCAGTAACCATTCTCTGGCGCACCGTGCTAATTAGTTCTCAAAAAATTTCTCATATTCTGGCGTAGACAAATTTTCCGCGACGCCAATTTCACCGACAATATAGATAGCACTCGCAAGGGTTTCGATGGTTTGATTAAGCTCTCTATCGGGCACTTCACCAACAACAGGAACCGACGGGCGTGCAGACGTTGATTTGCAGACCACGCTTTCACAAACGATATTGTGCTGTTCCTGCTGAGAAACTTCTGGCGGCTTGAAATCTGGTGAATTGAAGTCGGGAACAGTAATACCCTCACTTGAAAAATCAGAGGCGCTGTATGAGGCCGCTGAAAACAGAGAAAGGAGCAGCATCCACTTATTCATATATCTTTCCATCGTTAGCATTCGTTATATTTATAAATACTATCTAATTAAAATAATTATGAACAGTGTTTTATTATCAATAATTCATATATTTCTAAACGCTTATCAGGATACCCCGCACTCTAGATGAAGTGAGTTCAACTTACATGTGACTGCTTACCTAGCGTAAACTTATCGAGCAGCGCCTGCGGAACAGGAATAACAGAGTATCGAACAAAGACGACTAACGTCACTATTGCCACAAAACTGCCTAAAACAAAGTCATGAACATCAATCAACACCCAACCAAGAAGCCTGTCACTGGTAATCGCAAGTATGGCGATACTCAACGCTGCCATCCATTTACGGTGATCATAAGGTAAATATTCCATTTTTTGGCTCACGATATAGAGCAGTGACAGCCTCACGGCATAAGTACCACAAAGCACCACCACCACGGCCCACACGCCATAAATCGGTGTCACAACAAGATAGCCAATGGTTGCTAAGATCGCACAACCACCCTGTATCCACATTTGCGACTGACTTGAGTCACCGCTAAAACAACCGAGGTTAAGGTAATCCCCTGCATTCTTAATCACGCCGATGGCCAAGAGTGCCACGACGATGGTACCTGCATATTGATAACTGCTGGGCAAAATCAATGTAATAAAACCGGGTACAGTGAGGATCATCAAACAACCCAACACAATGGCCAGATTAACGCCGACTAGCGCTCTGTCCGCACACTCTTTCTTACCATCAGATTGTTGCAGCATGGCCACCCGATTTGGAAACCACCACAGAGCATAAGGCTGTAGTAGTAAGCCAAGCAGCAACGCAAACTTACCACTGACCGCGTAAATCGCCAGTTCTTCAACGCCCACAAAGCTCGCCATCACCCAGCGGTCTAGGCCTGTAATCATGTAAATAGAAGCACCACCGACTAACGTGGGCAATCCAAACTTTAGGATCTTAGCGGAGTACTTGAGGCTGCCAAATGAGCCCATCTCCTGCCATTGATAACGCAGTAAACACAGCATCAATAACACACTCGAAACAGCGGCAGATATTAGTACACCATCAATGCCATAACCCGCTTCAAGCAATGCAAACGTCATAGCAGCTTGCACACTCGCCTTCATTACATTGAGCATGCAAAAGCGCTTAGCCATCGCATTCATTCGCATCAATGTTAACGGGATAGAAATCGCACCATCTAACATGGTCGGTATTAGCAAAAGTAGGATTTGATAAGGTTGGAACTCGACGGGAAGCATCAGTAACAACAACGGCATACTAAGAGCAATTAAAGCCCCACCTAGCACACAGACCAAGACACTCAACGTGAAACAGTTCGAGACAAGCTTTCTCTTTTCTTCACCCTCAGCGACGCCCACATACCGGTACATTGCCTCAACAATCCCAAAGCTAAATAGGATCGTCCCGATGTCAGCCAATAAGACAATGGCTTCTAAAGAACCGTATTCAACCAACGTCATCTTATGGGTGATATAGGGGATCATCACGAGCGAGATCCCTTTCATCATCACGATGCCAATGGCGTAATAGGCAGACTGTTTTAGTGACCCCATAGCAGACACCTATTCCTTACAATGCAGGCATTAGGAAACTCTTACAGTCTCCAATTAGATGTCGTAACGTTCGTTTTTGCGGAGCCAAAACTAACGAGCGGATACTGTATGAGATAGCCAATCGGTTTTTTTGTAAGCCTCGATAATAGTCAGCGTAGCCTTCCAGTATTCTCGCCTTTGCGATTTTGAAGCTGGAAGTGGGTAGATTCCATCGTTGACTGTCATTTTGGTAATGTTGAAGAATAGTCTCTATAGACTGCAAATTTCTCAATTTAAGACTTTCAGTTTGGGTAACAGAGCTGGCTCTCATCAAGTAGCCAACCTGCACAGAGTTCAACACACCAATCTGATGGCTTTCACTCATTCGAAGCCACAGTTCCCAATCTTCCCCATACTTGATGTCAGCATTGAAACTGTCTGTTTGAGAAAACACATCCGCTTTTACCATGACCGTCGATGTTCCAATTACATTGTTTTCAATGATGAACTCCAACGGGTTCTCTATATTGATGAACAGCTCGTCTTGGTCTTGAAACTGCGACCAGTAACTAAAGCAGTCGACTATCACTTGGTAATCTTCAGTAAGGTGTTCGTAGTTAGTAAAGCTCATCGCGAGATCTGGGTATCGTTGATGAAATTCGAGTTGGCGTTCGAGTTTTTCAGGAAACCAGAAGTCGTCTGCGTCTAAAAAAGCGATGTATTCTCCGGTCGCTTTTTCAATCCCTAGGTTTCTCGCTTGAGGCGCCCCGACACCCAATGTGGATAAGGTAATAATGCGTTCATCGTCTATCGAAGCGAGATACGTCGACGTTCCATCGTTGCTGTTATCGTCAATGACAATGAGCTCAACATCTTGATGAGTCTGCTTCAGTACGCTGCCAATTGCCTTCGGCAGGTAATCCAAACAATTGTAGGTAGGAATAACAACACTTACTTTAGCCATAATGACGCCCTCAGATTTATACGTTATATAGCTGACGTTGCAGGTTCTATGCCGAGAGTGTATTGCTATGAAATCACTTTTAGATCAGTCGCCTACGCAGACACTCTCAAAATGACGAACAGGGTGATCAGACATGAGCGTCAAAACTCCAATTTGATTATCAATTTGAGAAAATGAGCGACTTCTTGGGGGATAACCTTCGGAAAACCATCGAAAAGCCCTCCAAAACTACGATTTTATCTTGGTTCGTATTTTGCTTATTTGACTTTAATAGCATTAGTCAAAGGAGCAAAAAATGAAGAAAGTAGCATTTGTGGCGCCAACCTACCCTGTACTCAGTGAGACCTTCATTCAAACAGAAGTCGACTCGGTGAAAGCTTGTGGACACGATGTTTGCGTGATGGCATTTGAGATAGAAGAGAGTGAAAAGTCATTTGACTATGACATCATAAAAATTGGTAAGGATGTTCGGGCGGATAAGATAGCCAGCATCAATTGGTTTGGCTTTCTCCGGGCGGTATCCTTTGTTTCCAAGCAAACCAGTATGCCCAAAAAATCACTGTTCGCTTATGGATTCAAACTGGCGCTGCAACTCGCCGAGAACGACGTCGAACACGTTCATGCGCATTTCTGTCAGCACACTACAGCTCACGCCATCGTCGCGGCAAAGCTGCTGAACATAACCTGCTCGTTCGTTGCTCACGGTCATGATGTTTACGAGTTCGCTTATGATATTGAACAGAAGATTTCGTCGAGTGATTTTGTGGTCGCAGTGTGCAAAGACATGCTCACCGACTTCAATACCATGGCTAAAGGCAACATTAAACTCTTGCACTGTGGGGTAAATACCAAACAATTTCAACTACACCCAAAAACCGAAGCTAAGCAACTTCGTCTCGTTTTTCTTGGCCGATTAGTGGAGCAAAAAGGCATCCACCATCTTATTGATGCATTAGCGCCGATTGCCGAACCTCTCGATATTCATCTCGATATCATCGGTACTGGCGATTTAGAGCAACAGTTAAAATTGCAGGTCAAAGAGCAAGGGCTCACTCGAAACGTGACATTTCTTGGCGCTAAACCTCACGAGTGGGTGAAAGAGAAACTATCGAATTATGACAGCCTAATCGCGCCCTTCTGTTTTTCAGAAACTGGATGTGTGGATACAGGTCCACTGGTTTTAAAAGAAGCGATGGCCGTGGGCACACCCGTCATTACCACCAACATCATGGGATGCAAAGAGATCGTCTCACCAGAGACAGGTTTTGTGGTTAGCGAAAAGAACGTGGAAGAATTAAGAGAAGCGATTGAGCGTTTCGCGCAGCTAAGCAGTAACGATAAAGCATCGATGGGGTTAAAGGCACGTGAGAGAGTGAAAGACAGTTTTAATTCGATCAAACAAGCTCAGCAATTATCTCGTTGGATAGAGAACCCAGCTCAATAAGGATTAACTCAAACAGCTGAGCATCACAAGAACAACTCAGCACCATTAAAAACTAAGCACCATAAGAAAACGGAGCACCACAAAAACAAAAGAGCGCTACATTGATTTGAAATGTAACGCTCGTCTTAGCACTGCCCATTGGTGGCGCCTTAGGCTTTCAGTAACTTTCCATTAAGAAGCCTAGCTAGCCTGCTCGCAGCGCCAAAATAGACTCAAGATCTTCGATATCACGATATTGAGCGAGTTGTTGCTCTTTCGATGAAATAGCCACAATCGACATTCTATCGGCCAATTCGTTACCTTCAATACCAACGTGTCCGTTCACATGGTAGATGGTAATTTTTGAAGCCAGTTCTTGGTAGAGAGCATACGCAGGCTTAATAATATCGAGGTTTTTGATCTCGCCGCCCGACTTGGTCCAGCCCTTTTTCTCCCAGCCCGTTGCCCACTTAGTAATACAATCAATTGAGTACTTAGAGTCACAATAAATCGCAACAGACAGACCCGCGTTTAACTTCTCTTTCGCGAGAATAAACGCTTGCTTAAGCCCATGTAACTCGGCGGTATTGTTGGTACCAACAGGCTGATACAAGCCATACCACAATTCTGTTAATTGGTTGTTTTGGTATACCGCTAAACCCGTCCCCGCTTCACCAGGATTTGGCTCACAAGCACCATCGGTAAAGATCTTGATATCAAAAGGCATATCTGTGATTTGCTGCTCCGAAAGAGGCGGCACCTTCACTTTCGTCGCCTTACCCGCAGAGCTTGGCTTTGTCGCTGTAGAACCTGACGCAGACGACGTTTTACCACCGAAAGCAAACTCAGCCTCGCCTAGTGTTGGAAACGATTTATATCTCGCACCAGCAAAGCCATCGACTTGCGCTTTACACTCGTTCCAAGTGGTAAAAATACCCGGTGTGCGACCTTTCCAAACCACATAATATTTCTTAGCCAAACTAACTCCTTACCAAAACCTAAATACACAATACCCACACCTAAAATGATTCAGCTATGGGGTAGTAATTATGCCTGATTACGCTTGAAACACATAAATCATTGCATGAAATGCAGCGTGTGTTTCAAGAATATCTACGTTATCGACCAAGTATAGAGCGTTATTTCTAATCACAAACCTAACGGCTTCTGATCAAGAACCTCTATGTGCTTCAAGGTCTTGTTTTAGTTTGGTCGTTAACTTTTGAACTTTTGGGAGAACTTGTTGCATTAACGACTGAGTCATGATCATTGACTCTGTTGTCACGGTTGGCATTTTTTTCAGAATGCTTTTTCCATGTTCTGTTTTGTAGAAATCGATCATTGCACTGAGCTCTTCTTCAGTGAATTGATTGCTGTAAATCGTTACAATTCCTGGCTCTAGCTTTTGCCAGCTAACCTCCTCTTTCATTAAGTCGTTCATGCCCTGATAGTAATCATCAAAAATAGCTTGTTCTGACTCTGAAACCCCTAGGTCTTTAGACATATTAGCCATCATGCTATCCATTTGAACGTATACCGCGTCCAATGTGGAATCGACATCCATAATCTGAAGAAGCTCTTTTATCAGAGCTTGCCTATCATCTTGTGCCGCTGATAATTGCAGCGGTACGAGTAGAAATAAAATTGCGAAAAATCTATACATTTTGAGGTCCCTTTAGCTTTGTAAAACAGCTGAAATATCTTTCCAAACATCTCAACACATTGAATTATTTGCAAATTTACTCACTTTTTATCCATAAGTAAAACGAATTAAACAGTACAAAATAATATAAAATCAATTGCATTTGAATGTGAGGAATTTATTGGACAGATATGAGGAAGGCGAAGAGAGGAACAGAGCGCTTTTGAATAAAGAACCACAAGAGAACTAGAGCCTAAAAGCACTCGTTTCAAGTAATGAGTCATACACTTGAAACGAGGATAACTAATGGCGTGACACGACGTATCAATTGAGCTACGTATCAGTTAAAAAGGTAATCAACCGCAACGAGGTTATAGAACAAAAACACCGCCATGCTGACGCCGATAGTAAGTAGCACATTGCCTGTTTTCCAAATCAACAGACCTGTGACCAGCGCGCCTATCAAGTATGGGTTTTCAAAGCTTGGCCAAAATGTCTGCTCTGGTGCAAATACAATCGGCCCCCAAATTGCGGTAAGCACAGCGGGGCTTGAATAGCGTAACAGTCGACGCGTGGTTTGATTTAATCGAAGCGGGATTGCAGGCTCTAGAAACAGATACCGACTAAAGAAAACAATCGCTGTCATAAGGAATATCGTTAACCAAATCATCTCTATTTCCCCTCCACAATTGTCTTGTTGCCGTTGTTTCGCTCTTGGAACGATTCGCTGATAAAGCCCGCTAACATACCGGCAATCGCTGCAATCATTAGCCCGCCCTCAATATTGTTAACCGACATGGCAACCGAAGTGACCAGTGAAACAACCACACACACCACGACGGGTAGAGTTCGGATTAATGGGAACACCAAGGCGATAAAGGTTGCTGCGACCGCGAAGTCGAGCCCAATTTCATTAAGCGAAGGAATTTGGCTTCCCGCGACAATGCCAACGAAGCTCGCGATATTCCAAACGAGGTAAAAACCACCACCTACACCCGCAGCGTACCAACGATTAAATTCTTTCTGAGACTGCCCACTACAAATCGCAAACAACTCATCGGTGAGCCAAAATCCGAGTAATAGACGCCAACGCGCAGGAAGATGGCTGATTTTGTCACGCATCGATACGCTATACAGAAAGTGTCTAGACGTGATGAATAAGGTAGTCAACAACATGGTGCCTAGACCAATACCTGCTTTAAACATACCCGCGGCGACAAGTTGCGCTGAGCCAGCAAACAAAATAGCCGACATCGCTTGCGCTTGAAGCTGACTCAATCCAGCATCTATCGCATATGAGCCCGCTAGAATTCCCCAAGGGATTACCGCAATGCTCAAGGGCATTCCCGCTAAAACGCCCTTCCATAACTGTGTTCGTCTATCCATTGTTTCACTATCCATATAGTTCTTTTCTCTCTTAACATTGGCTATTCAATGTAAGAGGAGTTGAGTCGGTTCGATTGTACAAACTTGCTCGATTTCACGCCCCTCTGCTTGCCGCACTTAACCGTACTTAACCGCACTTAACCGCACTTAACCGCACTTAACACAAGTTAGCCATGCCTTAGCCACGCAAGTTTAGAGCATTTTGATGTATTGCCCTGGCGTGTATCCATTGGCCTTTTTGAAGTGTCGATGAAAATGGCTTTGATCATGAAAGCCACACTCTTGCGCGGTATCAGAAATGGTATGCCCTTGTTTCAATAACTTACGCGAAAGCCTTAACCGAGATTGGATTTGATACGCATGCGGCGGAAGACCAAATTCTTTCTGAAAAGAACGCACTAAGTGAAACGGGCTCAATGCCGCTAGCTTAGATAGCTCCTCTAGGGACACATCGGCTTGTGGAAAGTCATCTAAGAACTCTTTCACTAAGACAAGTTGGCGTTGAGTTTTCCCATCGAGTTGAGGGTTAAGCGGCGATTTTCCGTGTCGACTAATCAGTTTAACCAACATCCCGTACATCAAGGTTTCTCTTAACAAGCGATTGTCAGATTCATCAATCGTGTTAAAGACTAATCTCAATTGATTAGCGAGTTCAGGGTCTTCAACAACCGCTCTTGGGAAGTAAGGCGCGCCGTAGTTCGGTAGGTTAAGCTCTTGAGTGATCTTGGCAAGTTGCTCTGGGAGAGGATACATGGCTCGATATGCCCAACCACCTTCAGTGGCAGAGTGACCGCTATGAACTTCGTCGGCATTGACCAGAATAATCGCATCTTGTGGTGCTATATGATGCCCGCCCGTTCGATAGAAACGCTGAGCGCCCTGCTCAATAACACCAAGTGTGTAGCCCTCATGGCTATGGCGCGAGAAGTTCTGCTTTTCGTATTCAGCATTAAGGGTTTCAAGGCCACCGAGCTCTTCTGTGATCTTATATTCGGCCTTTTCTTTAGAGCGTTTCTTGTTCTCCATAACAATTCCCAAGCCTGTTAATTATCGAGCGACTTATCAGTCTACTCTATAGGCTCTTTCAGCTTTTGTACAAAATTGCGCTTTTGTTTGTTAATACTGTTTTTATCGTTGGCTTAATAACGCTTTCTAACTGGGAGGAAAGTCTTGGTCTATAACTAGTTGGCGAGAAATTGACAAATTAGTGTGGCAATCATGGCAATACTCTCTTCAAATCATCGGCAATAGACCTGATACACCATGAAAAATACGCTAATCCTTTTCTTTTTCCTGAGCCTAACTGGGTGCACTCATAACCAATCAAAAGCACTGAGCATGAACTCCTCGTCGGTCAATACGTACCCTCAATCGATGTCGAACCTGCAACTGTGCGACACCTTGTATTACGGGCGCTCAAGCAACCAGACACTCGCAGCAATTGGCAGTGAGTTTAATCGAAGAGGATTATCAAAACATTGGTGTGATACCGAAACCAATAAGCTTTACCTAACAAAGACGATTGATTGGGTTGCTGACCAAGTAGAAGACAAAGAAGATTCGGAGGAAGAAGCGTCTGCCGTTGTGTTGCCTGCGAATTAAATGAGGCAATGATAGATAAACGTCTGCTCGCACTTAATGACCTCGTTTGCTTAGGTAACTGTGTGACCTATTTTTACTCAAAAAGTCCCAAGTTAACCTGGCTGCGTTCGAAGAAAAACAACCGCTTCTTTTCGCTACACAAATATTACGAGGGTACTCGGGCGCAAGAGGAATAACATTTACGCTGGGATGAGATTCTGGAACGGCAAGCTCTGCAACAATAGAAACACCTAAGCCCGCTCTAATCAAAGCAAGTATCGAGGTCAATTGAACAATGGTGTGTTTTTCTCTAAGGCGAGATTTTGATAGCTTAAACCATTCTCTAATGAGCGCCTCGCTGCCCCCTTTACTCAATATAAAATCTCGATCTTCGATATCCACAGCCGACAAAACTGGCAGCTGGGATAAAGGGTCATCTTCATGAACTAAAGCCACCATACGGTCATTAAAAACTGGGATGATATCTAGATCCAAATACTCTTTATCAACCGCGATTGCAAAATCTACGCGCCCCTCTCGCAATGCCAATAATGCTCCTTCGTCAGTAAACTCGCCTATTTCAATTTTAACTTGAGGTAAGTGTTGGCTGATCGCATGAATTAGGCTGGGTAAAATATGTGTGGAAGCGGATGCGCCAAAAGAAGCCACTTTCACCTGTCCAGCGCCATCTTTTTGAATAAGTCGAAGCTGTCTCAATAACACCTCTCCCTGCAATTCCTGCTTTTTAGCGAACTCAGCAATCAACCTCCCTTCCTCTGTTAACAATAAGGGGCGACTGTCTCTTCGGACTAAAGCGAAACCTAACACATCTTCAGCACGTCGAAGAGCTTTGCTTGCTGCGGGTTGGCTGACTCCTAATACCAGAGCGGCATCAGTGATACTTCCGAGCGCTAGTAACTGCAGAAGTAATTTGGGAACTAATGATGGGATGCTTTCCAAGTCTTCAACCATTTATATAACCTCAGGTTATTTTGATATCTATCTCTATGCTAGCAGACTACTTTTTCCGAAAAATAGATACCAGTCACCCGGAGAAAACAAATGACTATAGAAACATGGCTAACCTTCTGCCTCGCTTCACTTATCTTAACCATGACGCCAGGTCCCAGCATTTTGTTGGGCGTCATTCATTCAATGAAATATGGCGTTAATAAAGCTATTTTTACGGCACTAGGCGATATCTCAGCAAACTTCATACAGATGATCATTGTTGCAGTTGGACTTGGCATCATAATGTCAACGTCTGAACTAGCGTTCGCCGTTATCAAGTGGCTTGGAGTCACAACATTGCTGTATATGGGTATCAAGATTTTGCGTGATAAACCTGAGTGTGATGCACAAATAACCACCAATTCACCCACCGCGATTTCAGGCCACAGACTCTATTTAAGTGGTTTCTTCGTTGCAGCGGGTAACCCCAAGGCGATTGTCTTTTTCACTGCATTCTTCCCCCAGTTCATAGACCCAACCAAGCCCCTGTTATCACAAATGTTGGTGATGTGCCCCACAATGGCAGTGTTGGATTTTACGTGGGTGATGATTTACGCCATCTCTGCCAAGAAGCTTCTTGGGTTTATGCAAGATCACCCAACGTACCTGAATAAAATCGGTGGCTCAGCGCTTTTAACTGCAGCCATCGCACTCGCAGTAACAAGTCACAGCTCCAACCTATAGTCGAGCCAGTAAAGGGAAAAACAATAAATTGAGTTTCATTCGAGGGGAAAAATCGTCTGCTGTAACGCTACCTGCGGATTAATCGGATAAGTATTGTTAACGTCCTTAAATACGCTAACAGTACTTCTGGCAATAAAACTGGAGCAAACTAATTGATCTGCATGCCTTTGCTCACATCAATATGCATTTGCATTGATAAATGTTAACAATTGGTTAATTATCCATATCCATTATTACTATAAGGAAATAACCAATGAAATGGATACTTGTTGCATTCGTCAGTGTTTTCTCTGTGTTCACATACGCAAAAGATTGGAAACAAATTCGCTTTACTGTTGAAGGGGCCTACCCACCGTTCAGTTGGACAACGCAAGATGGTGAATTAGAGGGGTTTGAAGTCGATTTAGCCAACGCCTTGTGTATCGAATTAGAAGTAAAATGTATCATCTCAAAAACTGATTGGGACGGTATTATCCCATCACTTTTAAGCCGTAAAAACGATGCAATTATAGCGGCTATGACCATTACCGAAGAACGTGAAAAGAAAGTTAATTTCACTATGCCTTACGCTAAAGTTCCCACTCGTTTTGTCATGGAAAAGGGGCGTGAAATCAATATGGATGACGGCAGCTTAAATGAACTAACAATTGGGGTTCAACGAGCAACTATTGGTGACAAGTACCTTTCTGAGATCTATCCAGATGTAGATATCAAACGTTACGGCTCATTCGATGAAGCCTTTACCGACTTACTCAACGGCCGCTTAGATAGCGTGTTTGGTGGTTCAATGGGGCTCAACGCAGGCTTTCTTGAAACGGATCAGGGTAAGGACTATCACTTTACAGGCCCTAAATTCACAGAAGAGAAGTGGTTTGGTCGTGGTATTGGAGTCGCTGTTAGAAAACAAGATGACGAATTAAAAGATCTTATCGATAGTGGAATACAAAGACTGATCGACAATGGTCAACATCAAAAAATCGCAAGTAAATACTTTTCATACAGCATTTACGAATAGGCTGATGTACAGAGTGAACACCACCAATCACGAACTGTTGTTCACTTTTTGAAAGTTTCAGATAGCAAAAAGCCGCTCATAAAGAGCGGCTTTTTTAAGGGGTGGGAACCCAGCCACATCCCGGCACACAAGTCACTCGCTGCGGCTGCTCCCTTCCAGGCCTGACCGAGTTCACGAGTTATTGTTGCGGGAGGACCAGGCCCCCATAGATTCGTTTTCTAAGAGGCTTGCCTCAAAGAGTGATTGGATTATTAAGCATCACAGCAACCATTGCAAGCCCTTCCACCCTATTTTTGAACAATTGCTGTCTAAGTGCTTATCCTTTATTCAAACCACTAGAAAATCGCAGGTAAATTCACCATTTACCTGCATTTGTAAGGTTCGGGTTATCTACGTACTAGATATCGATGTCTTCGTTATCTTCTGTACGAATGATGTAGTCTGTCATCCACGCGGTGCCTAATAGACATAACCACACCACAAAGACTGGACTAGGCACTTCGATGCTTGGGGTAATCACCAGTGCCGCAAAACCAACCGTCGGCAATGTCCAACACAATAGTTTATTCCAGCGGAAGGTTTTCAAGCGCGTCAGTGTTTCCATCGATGCCATGATGCCCGTTACACACAAAGCAACCAAAGCGGCATAAGGTAAATCGGCCATCCATAATGGAAGTATCAAGCCTAATGACCACCAGCTGTGTCGGCTGGCTGGCTTAAGATGATTTGCCGCCCACCAAATAACGATGATTGACAAGGTTTGTAGTGTGGTAACCCAAGGAACGCCTTCAAGCTTACCTGCAGATTGCGTGACCATAATCCCGACTTGTAGCGTTGCGACGATCAAGCCAGAAATAATCACGACCGACAAACTGCTGCGTTTTGAAAAGACCACCATCAATAGTGGGAATAATACCCATACACTGACTGAGAGCGTTATGGGTTGTAGCGGTAGCGTTAATCCATAAGTGGTCATGGAGACAAGCAAAGCTAATCCTGCGATGCCTCCTTGCGGCAAAATCCATAAAGCAGGAATGACCATTGCAAGTACTGGGATATCTCCCTCACTTAAACTGATTGCTCTCGCGCAGACAACCGCTAATAATGTGGTTATCAAGAACTGAAACGTTGTAAATACCATAGCCCTCTCCTTCTACCGATCCGTGGTATTAATGAACTAGGAACATTTAGTATGGACCAATTTTTGCCTCAAATCTTTGCTGTGATTCACCAAATTCCATATGGGAAAGTAACAACTTATGGAGACATCGCACGTTTTTCAGGATTTCCGGGCTATGCGCGCCATGTTGGTAAAGCGCTGGGTAACCTGCCAGAAGGTAGCAAACTGCCTTGGTATCGGGTAATCAACAGCAAGGGTGAAATATCTTTAAAGGGTGATTCGTTCGACCGACAAAAGCAGCATTTGGTTAAAGAAGGGGTTGAGGTGAGTGATGCAGGAAAGATTAAACTCAGAATATACAAATGGCAGCCCTAGAGCTGCCACTAATCGCTAGTTCAACTGGCTAAGTTAAGCCAATCAAGATGCCTTAACAGTGGCATCGATTTCTTGTTAACGAACACCAACTAAACGTAGGTCTGCTTGCTGTGTATTTTCTACATCAGTAATTACTGACTTAATAGTGTCAGTAGTGAAGCGCAGTTTACCGTCAACGTGAATCGTTGCGCGCATGTTGTAACGGTGGTTAGCTTTAATCTTGTTATTGTCGTAGCTCAGCTCGAATGCGAACGGCACTTGCTTACCGTCAGTGGTGAACTCTTGAGTTGCGATAACCGTCGATGGTGCGTCAGCCAGTGAGATGTCTTCTAGCGTAACAGTCACCACGGCATTCTCTGGCAATGCAATTCTTTCACGGTAGCTTACTGTTCCTGAAATCACTTGAGTGTTCTCTGCAACCACTTCCTGAGAAGCGTTCGTTTCTGATGTTGCTTGGCAACCAACAAGTAGGCCAAACGATACTAAAGACGTAATAAGAATTAGAGCCTTTTTCATATTCAATTTCTCTCAACATGTTTGCCGGACTCGGCAAATCTACCCACCAATTATAAGAGAGCTTTCATATTCTGTCTTGAAACCCTATGATTTATTGACAGATATCTGACTAAGCTGAATGATTAACACAATAATCTGACATCCATTTTACCAAGAGGCATGCTGGCGATGAGTCAACCTTTACAAGAATTATTAAGTTTACTTCAGCTAGAGAAGCTGGAAGAAGGTCTGTTCCGCGGGCAAAGTGAGAACCTAGGTCTACCACAGGTTTATGGTGGTCAAGTATTAGGGCAAGCACTTTCTGCCGCTCGTTATACCGTTCAAGACGACCGTAGTGTGCACTCGTTCCACAGTTACTTTCTATTTCCTGGCGATCCTGAAAAGCCAATTATCTACGATGTTGAGAACCTAAGAGATGGACGAAGCTTCAGCACACGTCGTGTTAAAGCGATTCAAAATGGCCGCCCTATTTTCTATCTCACGGCTTCTTATCACGGTGATGCTCCAGGCTTTGAGCACCAGATTTCAATGCCTGATATTCCTGGGCCAGAGAACTTTGCATCTGAAACCGAGTTAGCGAGCCACATTGCGGAGTTCCTACCAGAGAAACTGCGTAAAACCTTCTGTGGTGAAAAGCCAATTGAGATGCGCCCTGTGACGGTCGTGAATCCACTCAATCCTAAGAAGGCGGAAGCGAAGCAGTACCTTTGGGTAAGAGCAAATGGCGCAATGCCAGACAACCAATTGATTCACCAATATTTGCTGGCTTACGCGTCCGATTGGGGATTCTTGGTGACAGCACTTCACCCACATGAAGTGTCAATCATGACGCCCAACTTCCAAGTGGCGACGATTGACCACTCAATCTGGTTCCATCGCCCGTTCAAAATGGATGAGTGGCTGCTTTATGCGATTGAAAGCCCGACGGCGGCGAACACTCGTGGCCTAGTGCGTGGTGAAATTTTCAATCAGAAAGGTGAGCTCGTAGCGACAGCAGTACAAGAAGGTGTGATGCGCTTTACTAAATAGCGCTCAAATAAATAGCGATCAAGCGCTGTTTTAAAAGCCCCAAATATGTACGAGAAAACAAAAAGAGAGGCTAGGTTTAATACCTAGCCTCTCTTTTTTATAACACTAACGAAAATCCGTCACTTAAGAGTGACTAAAATCTATTCTGCATCTAGCGTAGGCTCAAACTCGCTCTGTACTCGTGTTTTGATGCCATCTCCGGCATCTCGCAGAAGGTTAAATGGTGATAGCACCACACCTTTCACAGCGCCTTCTGCAGCGTCCTGAGCCAAAGCTTGACTCTTATCTGCCAACAAATTAGCTTGCACCAAAATATTCGGCACTTCCGCTCTTAGCATTTCAGATTCAGTAACAACGGCGGGGATAGTTTGCTCGCGGTACGATTTACTTTCAGCGAGCATCGGTGGCATGACATCCACACGGTATCGTTTCAGCTCAGTTAATGTTGGTGGAATAACATCGGTTCTGACCTGCTCAACTTCCGTTCGAACATTTTTTACTTCATCTAATATCGCAGGGATTTTGTTGTCGACCGATGAAACGGTTTGATTCACGTCATCTATCGTCTTTCTGACCTCTTCGACTGTGTTCAAAACTTGAGGAGCAAGCTCGCTGACATGTTCAGCAAACGCTAGCAGCTCTTCCACTTTTAGCCCTTTCGTGAGACCGGATAAATCTTCGATAACCTGCGGATAAGTATCGACGATCTCCCCTACTTTATTAGTAAACGAGTAGATGGTGTAACCCAAGTAAAAAATGGCGACCGCCAATACCAGCTGGATAGCGGTAGATACTTTTGCAAACATGAATAATCCTTTTCTTTTATCGCAGAGGCGATATCTAAACTGAGACGATAGTTAAACTCAGACGATTGTTAATGCGTAACTAGGCGTAGCTTAAAGCGGCAATGCTGTCGTGTACTTCAATGGTTCCATCGCAAATGTCGAGGTCACATTAGAGATACCGTCAATGCTATTCACCAAGCGCTTGTAGAAATCATCAAAGCACTTCATGTCTTTCACCTGAACCTTCATCATATAGTCATATTCGCCAGCCATACGATAAAACTCCATCACTTCTGGAAACTCCGACACAGTATTCACAAAACGACCATACCACTCGTGAGAATGATCACTGGTTTTAATCAATACGAACGCGGTAAAAGAAAGATCGAGCTTTTCTGGGTTCAGCAGCGCGACTCTTTTCTCAATAATGCCGTTCTCTTCGAGGCGCTTAAGCCTTTTCCAGCAAGGCGTTGTGGTGAGATTGACCGCTTCAGAAATGTCATTCAGTGACAGGGTGCTGTCTTCTTGCAGTAATCCTAATATTTTTTTATCTACGGCATCTATCACACTTTCACCAAATCGCATTTAAAGAGAATTATTTTCTACAATTTAAGCAAAACAAAGCAAATATGGCAAAGTTTTTCTCTCTGATTGTAGCTAAATTAGAACCATACCAATTACAAAGAATTCCTACACTCGATCAGGAGAACGCTTATGTGCACTGACCATCAATGGATTAACAATGCGATTCGTAAAATTGAAGCGGACTACCAACGCTCAGCGGATACGCACCTTATCAAGCTCGAACTACCAAGTATCGAAGGCATTGATGTTTACCTTAAAGATGAAAGCACACACCCAACGGGCTCTTTGAAGCACCGCTTAGCGCGTTCTCTGTTCTTATACGCTATCTGTAACGGTTGGGTTGGCCCAGAAACAACGATCATTGAATCTTCATCGGGTAGCACTGCGGTATCTGAAGCGTACTTTGCTCGCCTACTAGGTCTTCCGTTTATCGCAGTGATGCCAAAGTGCACAGCGAAGAAGAAAATTGAGCAGATTGAATTCTACGGAGGCCAAGCGCATCTTGTTGACCGCTCAGATGAAATTTACGATGAGTCTCGCCGTTTAGCAGAAGAGCTGAATGGCCATTACATGGACCAATTTACTTACGCTGAGCGCGCAACCGACTGGCGTGGTAACAACAACATCGCGAACTCAATTTTCAATCAAATGCAGATGGAAGATCACCCAGTTCCAGCTTGGGTTGTAATGAGCCCAGGTACTGGCGGTACTTCTGCAACTATCGGCCGCTTCATTCGCTACCAACAGCATGAAACTAAGCTTTGTGTTGTCGACCCTGAAAACTCTGTATTCCACGAATACTTCCAAACAGGCAATGTGAATGTGAAAGGCAGTACATTCAGCAAGATTGAAGGTATTGGTCGCCCACGAGCAGAGCCAAGCTTCATTCCTGGTGTGGTTGACGAAATGCGTAAAATTCCAGATGCAGCAAGTATCGCAACGACGCATTGGTTATCTGACATTCTTGGCCGCAAGGTTGGCGCATCAACCGGTACTAACATGTACGGTGTGCTTCAGCTAGCCAGTGAGATGAAAGCGCGCGGAGAAAAAGGGTCTATCGTGACTTTATTATGTGACAGTGGCGAACGTTACTTAGATACTTACTTTAATGACGAGTGGGTAAATCTAAATATTGGTGACCTACAACCTTACGCGGCGAAGTTAGAGGCTTTCTCGCAAACGGGTGAGTTAGCTTAAGTTCATTAACTAACAAGTTTACAATGACAAAAAAGGACGAAGTTAACTTCGTCCTTTTTCTTTATAACAAGCCCCTATTAAGAAGCTTATTAATCGCTATTACTGTGTTATTTTTGTCACTACAGACAAAGACGCATTATCACTATAAGTATCTACAAACAAAAACCCTTCCAGTTTAACTTTACCTTTTGTGTTGAACAGAGTTTCAAACGCATTATGAATATATTTATCTAATGAATAACATGACACTAGAAAGTTATCTGTTTGCACTAAAAAACTACACCCTGGATAAGACATATCATCGACAGGTTGAATATTCTTTTTAGTAAGGCTACTTTTCACAATAAAACCAGTCACGCCAAATTGATTCATATTAATATCCTGAAAGCTTGATTATTAATCGTAAATATTTAGAAATAATAGGCGAACAATAAAGTTCACTTTAACAATGGATGATTATGAGCTCACTTCAAATGCTTCTGATAACGCCTCTACAGAAGTTTCAGAGACAAACTCACCATCAACAAAGTACTTAACGTTTGCACCTTCCTTCACGCCGGTTACCGTTGAAGAAGTGCCGTCAACATAAGTCACTTCCATCTCAATAGTATTTTCGTCAATGGTTCTTATGTGACTGTCTTCAATGTTGTGGTACGTCAGAGGATCAATCGGTGCATCACGCAGTGAAGGATCAAGATCACCGTTAATATCAATCATTGTCTCGACTTTACTATCAAAGATATGTGGAGTGCCGTCGAAAGGGTTTGACCCCGTCCAGAACTCGATTGAGTTAACAACGAAGTAATCTGCCAATGTTGTAAAGCCATAAACGGGTACCAATAAAAAGTTAACACCGCCACGTGCATAGCGGTTATCAACAACCTTTACGTTGAATTCCATTAACTTTTTAGTCGTGAAATTGCTACCGACACAACCGCTAAGAACTGGGGCAAGTAACAGGATACCCGCAAGCTTGATCGTGCTATTTTTACTGAAGATTTTCATTTCATCTACCTACGACTTAGAAATAGTAACCGAATTCAATACCAACAGAGGTATCGTCAAATTCATACATAGTTACGGATGCATTCACATCAACATTGCCGTTAGTCCAACCCAGAGCATTTTCAAACACAGTGTCGACATCAGAATCCAAGAAGTAAGTAAAATCACCGCGGTAATACATGTTACCAAATGGCACTAAGACACCAGCCTCAACATCAAGGCCATCGCTCACATCGCCACTCGAGTAGTTTGCACCCACATTCCACACACCAAAACCTGTATCAGCAACATAATTACCACCAATAGTGAGATTGTCGAAGTGTTCAGAAGTATTCCATTCACCGTCAAGAACAATGTTATCAGAAAGGTTATACTGACCAGAAAGCGTTACTACGTCATAATCTTCATCGCTAACATTATCAGAACCAAATGCACTATAGCTCAAGCCGACACTGGCTTTATCATTAATACCATATGTTCCTTCAATTGATAGTTGCTCTCCATATTCATTACTATCATACCCAGTCTTAATATTACTCTGAACATTTCTAATATCTTGGTTGTGATATTTTGTTTCAGCTTGTACCCCTTGCTCTACATTTTCTTTATTCGTTGTATCGTTTGCAGATACTACACTAGAAAAAGAAATAACAAATAAAGAAGATAATGTTATAAGTTGTTTTTTCATGATATTCCAATGGTTAAACTTCAATGCCAAAATGGTAGTGTTAAAATTAGGCTATTAAATTAGCCGTTGTTTTTAGGTAATAAAAAGCCATGCCATAATTTAAAAAAAACCATGGCTTGTTATTAATATAAATTAATTAGATGTTAATTATCGATACAAATAGTAAGGCGATAGATTATTTTCCTACCGCACCGCCGAGAGTTTTACCTAATCGAAAGTTGATGACCTTATGAGAAATTGCATTGTCCTGATAATGGAGTTCAGACATGTCGACAATATTATTGTAAGCAACCGTCACTTGACCATTTTCTTCAGTCACTAATACTTTTTGGCCAAAAGCATCCAATCCAATACTTGGGAAATCGGTCATTGCTTTTGCACCTGGCGCTGGCCCACCAAAAACGAGTAAGGTCGCATTAGGTAGAGACTCCCCAATCGCTTCTGCTCTAGCCTTAAAGTCCCAGTTCATAAACCAAACCGTGTCATCTTGAGCAAGAACATCTCGTTTAATATTGTTCAGTGTCGTTTCAAAATCATACTCTGATACCAATGTTTCAATGCCGTAGTTCTTTGTTAAGCCTTCGCTCTGAACTGGTGCAATGTTATCTAACCCATTCGTTAGCGATGCCGTTTTTTCTGCGTACTGCTCAAGGGCTTCGTTATCCATTATTCCGTGTCGCTTTTGAATAAACTGAGCATCGGTATAAATTACTTTTTGCTCACCATTTTCAACATAATTCAAAATACGAAATGGTAAATCGAGCCCCACCTGTAAATTGTCTTTGAGCAACTGGGTATTCAACTGATCGTCGGTATAAAAATCCACCCGACTTGGCGCCAAATATTCATTTGCCTGTTCAGCTAATCGAGAATGGTCGATAGTTAAAACTTTATCTAGTCGTTTATCTTCAGCGTTTCGATCAACAATGAGCACACTCTCATCAACGGCATTTAGTTGAGATTGATGAGCGTTCTGATCAACGGTCGTTTCACAACCTAGAATGGGCAGAACAAACAAAGCAATTAAAGACAGTTTTTTCATAGATAACCTCTCTAGAGTTTGAAAATGATTGAAGGCAAAACGAAACAATCAAATCTATTGAATATTATGCTCGGAAACAAAGTCTTCAAGGACCGAATGGGCGCGCTTTGGGTCACCATCATTCAAGTGGACTAAGTACCCATACAGCGCTTTTTCATGCTCTACCATATAAGTCATTTCTTTTTCATAACCGACTGGGCTGGATGCTTGAATATCCTTAAGCTGGTGAACAAATCGCTCTGCGCTGCCCTCTAAATATTTCGCCCCTAAATATGGCATCACTTTCAAAGACAACGTCACTGTTTTAGCGAAAAACTTATCTTTACAACGAATAGTGCTATCAACACTGTACTGTTTGCGAACAGGGTTCATCACAATGGTATTGTGTTGTTCCATTTTGCTGAGCAAGTCCAAACTGTTTGCTGTCATACTGCCTGGCGGGTTGTGTTTGAGTTCAGAAAATACCTGTTTACCTAAGTTTCGAAATACCAACTCATACTTAAGTCCCTTCGCAAACTCTCTGTATTCAGTTTTATCCGTTCTCGTCATCATATTTTCTCCACTCATAGCAACGAACGATGGCAAAGTTAGCACCATTATCATGAGGAACTTGCCCCACTTTAGTTGGCTCTTATAGCAAATCATCAACAGGGGTCTCGCCTAGCCAGATATTCCTTAAAGCAACACTCTGTTTTGAAGATGCTTTAGCCTGATACACAACGTCATTGTTATATTGAATCTGCATCGCTTCCCCTTTGTAGATAATGGCAATCACATCGTCTTTAATGAGCGGCATGGATAGGCTATCCACTAGTTTTTGAATATTTGAGTCTTTCATATTGATGCCAGGGTTTGACTCTTCTAGCGCCTCAATAGTGGCTGTTGTGACTTTTTCTTGTGTTAACTTATCCGGCGTAAACGTCAATAGAAGTGCGCTATCACCTTCTTTACTTTTCAAGTGACTAATATCGTAATAGTCGACAAACCATAATGTGCGAGTATTTTCTGCGACCATTCGATAATCATCGTATGCCCACGATTCAAATTGCGCGTGCGAAGGCTCGGCTTTTAGCTCATGACTGAACGCTTCCCCGGCCATCACAAGAATCATCAGCAAAAATGTTACTTTGTATCTCATTAGTATCTCTTCCTACATTCAGGTTT
This sequence comes from Vibrio sp. G-C-1, assembly GCF_021728015.1. NCBI lineage: Bacteria > Pseudomonadati > Pseudomonadota > Gammaproteobacteria > Vibrionales > Vibrionaceae > Vibrio > Vibrio sp. G-C-1. The sequence continues at coordinate 58,022 of NZ_JAKKCR010000007.1, forward strand.
AAACATCGCAGACGCTCGCTCATGCCGAGATGGGGCTAAGACGCTAGCTTCATCATGTCGAGAGAATCTAATCTCTCCACCTTTCTAGAGCTCGGAAATGTCAAATGAATCAAAATGCTGTTTGCAATATTCGATGCTTGAATTGGTAGGTACTTTTTCATACTGCCGATCATCATCGGCTTAAGTACTTTCAGAGCACCTTGAAGTAACTTTTCGTCAGTTCTCTTCTCCTGTCGATCCCCCGCCAACGGGCCCGGGTGTAGGAAAGTCGTTTTCTCAAAATCAAGTAATTCAACGTCATTTTCCATCTCCCCTTTGCAGCGAAGGTAATACGAGCGAGCTTTGCTATCAGCTCCAAGACATGACACGACAATCAAGTGCTTCACTCCAAGATCTTTCATGTTTGCTGCAGTCGACACGACTAGGTCAACATCAATTGCACGAAGTTTATCTTTGGTACCCGATTTTTTAATCGTGCTACCTAAAGCGATAATCCCAACGTCCGGAAGATCTGAATCTAAACGGATTGCAGGAACACTTAGATTACTGTCAATTATCTGCTTCAATTTCTGATGCTGCTTATTGAGTTCACGTCGAGACAGTGCGTAAACAGTACTGATATTCTGACTGCTTAACAAAGCACTCAACGTTTCTCGCCCAACTAAGCCACTCGAACCAGCAATAATGATTGATCTATTCATATGAAATTCACCGTTTAAAGTTATGTCGTCTCGACGTTGTATATATAATAAACGCAACAAACCGACCGGTCTAGTCATAATATTGTCAACTTTGTCAGGATTAGACTGATCGGTTTACACATTCGAAGCTGAAACGCATTGGCCTCTGGAATATAGATCTGATTAGTGAGGGGCTAAGACGTGAACGCTCGACAAGATTTGGTGAGGTCATTACTGACACTCCAAGAACCGGAGAGAGCCGATTCAAGTATCAGTATAGATTCAGATGACTTGGTCATTAAATGAGTCGTTGAAGTGTTTGGTACTTAAAACCGAGCGAGAGTTCAGTGAGGACATCTAGGAGGACAAGCTTTCAAATCGCCAATGGCGACGAAACAAAATGAGCACGATACGTGTTAGGAGTTAGACTGCGTTTTGCTCACTGCAAGTTGTGTAAATTAGTCTATTTATTGCTGAATATTCTCAAGAACAGACTCGGGAATAATGTTCTCTATCGCAACATACTGACCAACATCTAGGAATGCAAAACAGCTATAAGCCAAGCTACTCCAACCTAAGATCGACAATGCCAGCATGCCAAATGTTTTCACGCCACTTTGATTCAATCGTTTGGAAACAAAGGTATAACTCGGAATTCCGACTAAGACAGGAGCCAAAATAGCCATCGAAAGTTGGCCGTATTGATTCCATTTTTTCATGAATTTTCTGAGCTTTGGTTTAAAGACAGCGCCTTTTTGTTTCTTAAATAAGGTTGAATAGACGGGAGCAATTTTCCAACCCGCATATGCAGCAATCATCGCTGGGATTAAATTAAACAACAGCATTTCTGGGTAGGAGTAAGATAGAAACGCGGCAATAGCAGGCCCTGAATAGGTTTTCCAAAGGCTTAACAGCGCCATCGATAAACCAATAGCCAAGTATGTTTCAAATGCTAATGTCATGCTTTGCTCTCCTCTCACCGGTTTACTGCTTCAGTGATCCGATGGTCCAATTTGAAGTGTTGAATGAATAATACACAACACAGACCGATCGGTCTAGTTGTGATTTTCTTATCCTATGAGAACCTCGAAATATGAGGGGTACATACTCAAACCAGTGAATGAGTATTGGCGTCAATCTCGCAGCCGTGTAGACTCTAATTAAGGATAATCATTAACTTGAAAAGGAAAGAGTTTTGGCTGAATTCAAATACAAGCAACTAACTCAAGAAGAACAAGACAAGCTAGATGCCGCTTCATTTCGCCGCCTATTATCTCATCTAGACAACAATAAAGACGTGCAAAACATTGACCTAATGATCTTGGCTGGCTTTTGCCGAAATTGCTTTAGCAAATGGTATGCAGCAGAAGCTGAATTGATGGGAGTCGATTTAGATTTAGACGATGCACGTGAACGTGTTTATGGCATGACTTACGATGAGTGGAAAGCTAACCATCAACCAAAAGCGACGCCTGAACAATTGGCCAAATTTGAAGCTCGCCAAGCGAAAAAGAGTTAAGAAATTGGACACCAAATAAGAGTTCGTATCCTGAGCGCGTTTTTATTATCGATTGAACACATTGTTACTTTCAATCAGCAATATTTAGCAAACAAAAAGCCCAGTAATGAACTGCCCCAATAGTTGGACACCAGTTACTGGGCTTTCTTTATCAAGCTTTAAACTTAAGGGCTATAACAACTATCTATAGTCTAGCCCTTCATTTGGCCAACTAACCGTGCGAGCTTCTTCCCACGTTATCGTGGCTCAGCTCTTTATTTAGAACCGCTTCCACATGACCTGGAGAACGTGTTGAGCCAGAAATCAGTCGATACATCGCAGGGATTACGAACAGAGTAACCAAAGTTGCAAAGCCCATACCGAAGAAGATAACCGTACCCACTGCTACTCGGCTTTCATAGCCTGCGCCCGTTGAAGTAATCAATGGGATTGCACCGGCTAGTGTGGTGAACGCCGTCATCAAGATTGGACGTAAACGTCGAGCCGAAGCATCAATGATCGCCTTTTCAAACTCAATGCCACGGTCACGAAGTTGGTTAGCAAACTCTACGATCAAGATACCGTTTTTGGTCACCATACCGATCAACATGATCATACCAATCTGGCTGTAGACATTGAGCCCTTGATTCATCAACACCAAACCTAAGAAGCCACCAAAGATACCCATAGGTACGGTGAACATCACCACCAGCGGGTTAATGAAGCTTTCAAACTGCGCGGCCAGTACCAAGTACGCGACCAGCATCGCTAGCGCAAATACCACTAAGATACTTGATTGGTTCTCTTTAAAGTCTTTTGACTCGCCAGAGTAACTCACTGAAATATCGCCCGGTAGCTGTTCAATCGCTTGTTCATCAAGGAAATCGAGTGCGTCACCCAGCGTGTAGCCTTCCATTAGGTTCGCTTTGATGGTCACCGATTTCTGCTTGTTGTAGTGCGACAAACGAATCGATGAAGCCACTTCTTCAATGTGCGTCAACGTATCGAGTGTAACCAGCTCACCAGACTGAGTTCGCATGTAGATTTGGCTCAAGTCATTAGCATTATTAAAGCTGTTCTCATCACCACGCAAGTAAACATCGTACTCTTCACCACGGTCAACGAAAGTGGTTTCACTACGGCCGCCAAGCATGATCTCTAACGTATCTGAAATGTCCGAAACGCTAACGCCTAGCTCGGCTGCACGTTGCTTATCTACGGTTACTAATAACTCTGGTGTTTTCTCAGAGTAATCGATGTCCGCACCTTCCATCATTGGAGAGTCTTCAGCCGCTTGCTTTAACAGTTCGCCCCACTTCTGAAGCTCAGAGTAATCAGAGCCACCCAGTACGAATTGAACAGGCTCACTTGAACCACCTTTGAAGCCCGGCATGAACGGGAATACACGTACATCAGGAATACCATTTAAAGATTTACGAACTTCGTTCAACGCTTCCTGAGCGGTTTCATCACGTTCATCCCAATCTTCTAGGATCATGATAACGAAGCCCGTTTGGTCGCCCGCATTACCACCAAACGCTGGTGATTGAATACTAAATGACTTCAAGAAACCTTGACCAAGCAGCGGCATTAGGCGCTCTTCAACGATGTCCATATTGGCAGACATACGGTTGTAACTGGTTGCATCAGCACCACGAACAAATGCAAAGATAACACCACGGTCTTCTTGAGGCGTCAGTTGCGACGGCACTTGTTGCATCAAGCCATAGCTACCGCCCATACACGCGATAATGATGATTGGAGCTGCCCAACGCCAGTTTAAAGCACGGCGCAATACCGAGCGGTATCCAGACTCAAGTTTGCCAAATACGCGCTCGACAAACAGGTTGAAACGGTTTGGTTTAACGTTCGCTTTTAGGATTTTACTGCCTAACACTGGCGTTAACGTTAGTGCGACTAGCGACGAGAAGATCACCGACATCGCCAACAGTACCGAGAACTCGGTAAACAAGAGACCGACCATGCCATCCATGAACGAGATTGGCAGGAATACCATCACCAATACAAGCGTTGTTGCGATTACCGCGAATCCTACTTCACGCGTCCCTTTATAAGCCGCAAGCAATGGCGATTCACCACGTTCAATGTGATGGAAAATATTCTCAACCACCACGATGGCGTCATCGACCACCAAACCAATAGACAGGATAAGTGCCATCAAGGTGATTAGGTTAATAGAGAAACCAAAGTAGTAAGCCGCAATAAACGACGAAATCAGAGATACTGGAACGGTTACCGCTGGAATCAGCGTTGCACGCGCTTGACCTATGAAGACGTAAAGTACGAGGATAACTAAACCACCCGTAATAAAGAGTGTGCTGTAAACCTCTGAGATCGAACGATCGATAAAGACAGTTGAGTCATAGTCGACAGCCAAACGAGTACCATCTGGCAAGAACTTTTGAATTGCTTCGACTTCTTTATGAACTAAGTCTGCCACCTCAAGTGGGTTCGCATCTGACTGAGGCACAATCCCCATACTAACGTTAACAACGCCGTCACTCTTAAAGGTCGAGTTCTCGTTTTCTGCGCCAATATAAACATCCGCAACGTCTTTTAAGTAGATAGGTGTGTTATCAGAAGCACGTTTTACCACTAGGTATTCGAAATCTTCCGCTTCAGTGTAAGAACGAGCGGTACGAACCGACATCACAATCGCATCGTTACGTACTTCACCACCCGGGCTTTCAATGTTCTCACTGTTTAACGCAGAAGTGATGTCCGAAGTAGTAACGCCACGACCTGCCATCTGCGCAGGTTTCAGCTTCACGTACATTACTTTGTACAAGCCACCCGAGATATCCACCGAGCTCACACCTGAGATCAAACTAAAGCGGTCAATCAACACACGTTCGGTGTAATCGGTTAACTGCGTTCGGTCCATCTCCGTCGAGCTTAAGTTGATGTAGACCGAGGCTTCACCACTACCATTGTTCTTATAAACAATTGGGTCGTCGGCTTCATCTGGCAACGAACGCTGAGCACGCGCTACGGCATCACGAACATCACTGACACCAGTATTAAGGTCGTAACCAAGCTCAAAGGTAATCGTGATACGCGACATACCGTTACGCGTTGTGGATTCAATCTCATCGATACCACTGATGCCGGATAACTGGTCTTCAAGATTGGAGGTTATTTGACTTTCAATGATGGTGGCAGACGCACCCTCATAACGAGTACTGATCGATACCACCGGGCTTTCAATATCAGGCATCTCACGAACGGCAAGCTTATTGAAAGAGACAATACCAAACACAACCAAAAGCAGACTCAATACGACAGCCGCTACTGGTCTCTTTACAGAAACATCAGATAACAACATTAGTTAGCGCCTTCTTGTGCTGCTGTATTTTCATCAAGTTTAGCTGGGCGATTAACGGCAAGCTCTTGAACCAAGACTCCGTCACGCATGTTCACGATACCTTGCACCACGATCTTCTGGCCAATCTCGATGCCCTTGTCGATCACAACTTCGTTATCGATTCGTGCACCCAAGAACACTTCGGTACGAGTCGCTTTGTTATCTTCGCCAATAACATAGACGAAACGCTTAGTACCAGAATACTCAAGCGCTTGAACTGGGATAATCGGCGCTTCTACAGGAGGGAAATCCATATCAGCTGCCACTAGCATGCCCGGCTTTAGGTAATCATTATTGTTGTCAAAGTGGATTCGAACTCGAAGGTTCAAGGTTTCAGCATTAATACGAGAATCAATGCCTACCACTGTGCCAGTGAACTGAGTCTCGCCCCATGCACTGGTGCGAGCCGTCACTGTCATGCCTTTAGACAGCTTAGAAAGGTAACGCTCAGGAATTTGAAGATCTAACTGCATCACAGACAAATCATCTAAAGTCACAAGCTCAGTACCTGCTGTCACCATTTTTCCGCGACTAAAGTCGATAAAACCGACCGTGCCAGAGAAAGGCGCGCTGATGTGTAAGTCTTTAAGATTGGCATTGGCGGCAGCTAGGCGAGCATTGGCGATCTCTACGTTCGTTTTCTGAGCGTCAATTTCAGTTTGCGTGATCGCGTTGCGTTTCACTAGTCGTTGGAATTCCGCTAGCTTACGTTGCTCGTCTTTTAGGTACGCTTGCGCTTCTGCAACTGCAGCTTTTGCTTTGTCGTCATCTAATTGAACCAACATCTGCCCTTTGGTGACATCTTGATTGGCTTTGATGTTGATAGAGTCAACTCTGCCCGCTACTTCAGAGGTAATGATCACAGATTGTTCTGCTTCTAACTTACCTACCAAAGAAAGAGATTGGCTAACTTGGTGAATATCAACTTGCTCAGTAACAACAGTGACAGTGCTAGGGCCCATGCGTTTAGCTAGTGCGGCTGGAGACGCCATAAGAATAGACAAGCTAAGCAGGGTTAAAAAAGATTTATGCTTCATAATAATGGTCTGCAAGTAAAGTTTATACCAATCACAGTAGGTAAGTGGTCAGAAATAGCGTAGGGAAAAGGCTTGAGAACAATGCAGCTCTTTTCAACAGATAGTTTCGATAAGTAGTTATTCTACAATCAAAATTTCTGACGCTGTTCTCGAGCATTTTAACAAGCTAGGATGACATGTTATTTACTACGATTGGTATTAATATCTATAAATGAAATTAACCGTATTCTATCAACTGATGAATGCTGTAACGTCAAGAAGTGTAAATCTAGATTAAATTCCATTTACGTTTCTTGGCGAATTACACAAACCAAACACAATGCAGAAAGCGAGTTACCTCAAGGTGTTACCTATCACTACGTAAACCTTAGTACAGATGTTCACTTCCCGAGCAATATGCGTACTTTTCGCCATCTTTGCCCAAAAAGGCAGCATTCAACACAAAACCATAAGAAAAACTCTTTACAGGTTTAACGTGTTTGCTATGATGCGCTCCGCACTTGAGAGATGCGTTGGGAAAAACATCTCTTTAGCCTATCCATTATGAGTTAGGAAAAACACCCTGGAGGGGTTCCCGAGTGGCCAAAGGGAGCAGACTGTAAATCTGCCGGCTCCGCCTTCGATGGTTCGAATCCGTCTCCCTCCACCATATTCTTCTTACCTCTTTCGAGAGTTAAGAGAACAACCTGATTGATGGGCTTATGGGAAAACATCAATTTAGGCTTACTTTGTGAAAAGTAAG
>NZ_JAKKCR010000007.1:65463-260171 GCF_021728015.1 Vibrio sp. G-C-1
CGGCACTGCCTTCGATGGTTCGAATCCGTCTCCCTCCACCATATTCTTCTTACCTCTTTCGAGAGTTAAGAGAACAACCTGATTGATGGGCTTATGGGAAAACATCAATTTAGGCTTACTTTGTGAAAAGTAAGACACACCCTGGAGGGGTTCCCGAGTGGCCAAAGGGAGCAGACTGTAAATCTGCCGGCACTGCCTTCGATGGTTCGAATCCGTCTCCCTCCACCATATTCTTCTTACCTCTTTCGAGAGTTAAGAGAACAACCTGATTGATGGGCTTATGGGAAAACATCAATTTAGGCTTACTTTGTGAAGAGTAAGACACACCCTGGAGGGGTTCCCGAGTGGCCAAAGGGAGCAGACTGTAAATCTGCCGGCACTGCCTTCGATGGTTCGAATCCGTCTCCCTCCACCATATTCTCCTTAATTGGAAAATCGAAAAGCCAACTCATTGAGTTGGCTTTTTTCGTTTCCGAGCTTTATATCTTTCTAAACGTACCTTGCCGAACCTATCTTTCTAAACACGGCCCTCAACTAACTAAACACCAACCCACACTACAGCAAAAAAGACTAAGCGAACTAGCCCATTCAAACATCAGTGATCCCATACTTCAGCATGACGCTCGCAAACCAGATAAGCAGCGCAACCTAAGCAATTGGTCGATACATGATCTTCACATTCATTCGCAATTATCTGTTTCTTCTGCAAAGTAATCTTAGGCTCCAATACGGGTTCAAAGAACTTTGTCATTACTCATAAAATCCGAATAAAATTAGTTAGTTAGTTAGTTAGTTAGTTAGTTAGTTAGTTAGTTAGTTAGTTAGGTTAATCCAATCTTTGAATAAGATACACCTCTTAATATTTGTCGTGATGACACTCTTCCTCTACTCATGTTACTTGTCTGTTCCACATGTTTCGTCATATTGGTATTGCTCCGTGAATCTAAAACTCTCCCCCCCCTCCCCAAAAAAATGCTCAAAGCCAATTCCCCAGCAGCAACTTACAGGTGCATATCATTAGACACAAAAAAGCCCCTGCTGATTTCTCAGCAGGGGCTTTCAATTATTTGGTGTCATTCCGAATAACTACATCATATTGATGTTGAGTTAAATCTTGGAATTAGCCTTGAATACCAACAATTAACCAAGGTGCATTGTCAGTTGTTAGGTCACGCTCTAGGTGCCAGATATCTGTGATATCTTCTTCAACGCCATCCGCAGTGTCACGGTAACGACCGCTGAACTGAAGGCTTAGCTGTGCTTTGCTACCATCGTGGTCTGCACGAACGATTTCAGCATCAACGTACATTACGTCTGTGTGCTGATCACCGTCTAGCTTATTACGCTCAGCTTTTAGGTCTTCAAATAGGCTTGGAGATACGTATTCTTCAATCGTGTTTAGCTCGTTGTGATTCCATGCACCTTGCAGTGTACGGTAGTGCTCACGAGAACCGTTGATGAATGCCGCTTGATCAAAGCCCGGTGGGTAGTTATGTGGAACATCGCTTTGTGCACCAAAACCGAAACCACCAGCAGAGCCTTGTGATTGAGGTTGTGCTTGCTCGAAGTTATGAACATTTGGCTGTTGCTTAGGTTGTTCAAACTTGTTCTGACCCATGCCGCCGAATGCTGGCTGTTGACCACGTGCATTCTGCTGATTCATTGAGCCCTGCTTCGCACCCAACATTCCGCGTAGAAATTTAAACGCTAGGAAAGCAATCAGACCCATAATTAGAATATCCATGAACTGGATACCTTCAAATGCGCCACCAAAGAATGCAGCTAAAAGACCACCAGCAAGTAAACCACCTAGCAGACCGCCCATAAGGCCTTTCTTGCTAGAGTTAGCTGCTGTGTTCTTACCCGTTTGATCTTGACGGATCGAATTCGTGTTTTGTTGTTTTGGTGCTGGAGCCGTTTTAAAGCTTTTGCCAAATGACTTACCACCACCAAACTTTTTCGCTTCCGCGATTGGCGTCACCGCGACTGTTACCAACAGGATCGCGACTAGTGAGAAAAATCGTTTCATTATTATCCTTTATAGGTTTTTTATCTTTCGACACCTTAATCATACTCGTTAACAATGAACAATGAAATATTCACGGCGTTTACACATGTATCATAATATTGCGGCTATTAATTGATTACTAAACTAGCGAAGGGATTGACGGCACTCTGGGGCAGCATTAAAATATTGAACGATGTTCATTTAATAGAAAGTACCCATGGCAAGACGAAACGATCATACTCGCGAACAATTAGTGCAATTAACCTTAAAAACGGTGACCGACTTCTTAGAAGAGCACTCTTATCACGAGTTAAGTCTACGCAAAATCGCCAATATGATTGGTTATGTTCCAAGTACCTTGGTGAATGTATTTGGCAACTACAACCTATTGCTATTGCATGTTGTTGCTCAAACATTAGATGAACTGGCGTCAGAATCTGCTGTAGCAGTTGAACAATCGAGCAATCCTCAGCAAGCTCTATTCAACCTTGCCTACTGCTACCACGATTTTGCACAAAAACACCCTCACCGTTGGCAGCTTATCTTTGAGCACAACATGAACGGTGAAAACCTTCCTGAATGGCAATCGAACCGTATCGATAGAATGACAGGTATGCTAGAGCAACTATTAATCGCGATTGCTCCTGAACATACTGAAAGCGAAGTCGTTAAAGCCAGCCGTGTATTATGGTCTGGAGTACATGGAATTACTCTACTTAGCGTTGATGATAAATTTTTCGCCTCTGAGCCTATCGATGGTAAAGAGTTGATCAATAACCTAGTCTCAAACTACTTAACCAACTGGTAATCATCCAAGGAAAGACAATGAACAACAGCAGCCAATCTTCGCTGTTAACGCAAAAAAGGTTCCTACCCTACTTTATTACCCAATTTCTGGGAGCCTTTAATGACAACATATTCAAAAATGTTCTGTTACTGTTTGTTGCTTTCGCAAGCGTAGACACGCTACCTATTTCCAGCAATTTATTCATTAATTTGGCCGCTGGCCTTTTTATTCTGCCCTTCTTCCTATTTTCTGCTTTGGCTGGTGTGCTGGCTGACAAATATGAAAAATCGTGGTTTATCCGTAAAGTTAAGCTTCTTGAAGTGGTGATCATGTCACTGGGTGCGGTCGGATTTATCTACGAAAGTTACGAAATATTACTACTGCTTTTGTTTTTGATGGGGACACAAAGTGCCTTCTTTGGCCCAGTTAAGTACGCCCTACTTCCGCAACAGTTAGAAACCAAAGAGCTTGTGTCCGGAAATGCTTTGGTTGAAACAGGCACATTCTTAGCCATCCTAATCGGTACTCTAGGTGCTGGTATTATTGCATCTGAAGAAAGCGCGAAGCTCATTGCTGCGATATGTATTGTTTCGTTCGCCGTACTCGGGTATGTATCAAGTTGCTTTATCCCACAAGCGCCAAGTAACGCACCAGATCTGAAAGTAAAGTGGCAGCCAGTAAAGCTAACCCGCGCAACACTCGCTATTGCCAAAAAAGACCGCCCAACCTTTCAAGCACTGATGTCGATCAGCTGGTTCTGGTTCCTCGGTGCAGCTTACCTCACTCAGTTTCCCAACTTCACCAAGGTTTACTTAAACGGTACTGAAAGCGCTGTCGCGTTTTTGTTGGCACTGTTCTCGGTAGGCATTGCGATTGGCTCGTTGGCTTGCGATAAGTTATCTAATCACCGTATTGAAATCGGCATCGTGCCAATGGGCAGCCTAGGTATTTCGATCTTCGGCCTGTTGATGGCGATATCCATTCCAGAGTCTTTGCCTGACTTTAACTCTTTCCATCAGTTTGTGACGTATTCAGAACTATGGCCGCTGTTTGCTTATCTTCTACTACTGGGGATCTCTGGTGGTATTTTTATTGTTCCGCTTTACTCTCTAATGCAGCTACGAGCAAAGCCAAATGAGCGAGCTCAAGTAATCGCCGGGCTCAATATCTACAACTCGCTATTCATGGTCGGGAGCGCTGTTTTAGGTATTGTTTGCCTTAGTATTCTGGAGCTTTCAATTCCACAACTGTTTGTACTGCTCGCGATAGGAAACACTTTGGTTATGCTGTATCTGTTTTATCAGGTGCCTATTTACGCTTTCCGTTTCTTTACGTGGGTGGTCACTCACACCATGTACCGAGTTAAACATAAAAATTTACATCACCTGCCAGAAAAAGGCGGCGCATTGATTATCTGCAACCATGTGAGTTATATGGATGCATTATTGCTGAGCGCCGTTTGCCCTCGCCTGATCCGCTTTGTGATGGAAGAAGATTACACCAAGTTGCCGCCTATTAGACGTTTCTTGAAAAGAGCTGGGGTTATTCCAATCTCCGCAACCAACCGTAGCTCTATTCGAAATGCTTTTAAAGAAGTAGAACGCGCTCTGCATGAAGGCCACATCGTGTGTATTTTTCCAGAAGGAAAGCTAACCTCTGATGGTGAAGTCGCAGAGTTCATGCGTGGTATGGAGCTGATTATCAAACGATCTCCTGTGTCAGTCATCCCAATGGCTCTCAAAGGGCTATGGGGCAGCTACTTCAGTCGTTATAAAGGCAGTGCCTGCAAAGGGTTACCAACCCGCTTCTGGACCAAGTTAGAAATAGAAGCTGGCAAGCCAATACTCGCTAAAGATGCCTCATGCAAAACTCTTCGGCAGTCAGTCTCAGACCTTCGCGGGACACTACGCTAGCTAACCAGCCCTTTATTCATATCAGCTGAACAAGCGTTAAGTTTTCCTTAACGTTTGTTCAATTCATTTAGACTTACTTATCATTTTATTGAACGTATAGTGGTCTCATTACAATAACGCGACAATACAACAAGACTCTAAATACAATGAACCTAAAAAAGTCTGCTCCATTTTATCTTGCTGCACTGTTTTGCTTAACACCTTGGGTAAGCTCTCCTACGGCCCTCGTTATTGGCTTCCTGCTTGCTAGTTTAGGTTTAGTCCCTGAGCATCTAGAAGTAGGCAAACTCACAAAGAAGTTACTGGCCTACTCGATTGTCGGCTTAGGCTTTGGCATTCAGTTTGAAAAAGCATTGGCGGTAACAGGCGACGGTATTGGTTTAATTGTCACGACCATCATTGGTACGTTAGTCATTGGTTGGTTCTTAGCCAAACGAATGGGATTGGATCGCACCACGGGTTACCTAATCTCTTCAGGTACCGCTATTTGTGGTGGTAGCGCGATAGCAGCTGTGGCACCTGCGATTAAAGCGGACGATGAACAGATTGGCTTGGCGCTAGCTACGGTATTTGTGTTGAACTCGGTAGCTCTATTCTTATTCCCGATGATTGGCCACGCGCTTGAGTTAAGCCAACAAACATTTGGTACTTGGGCCGCCATTGCAATTCACGATACATCTTCTGTGGTAGGTGCAGCTTCGGCTTATGGTGAAGAAGCACTGACGACAGCGACAACATTGAAGCTCGCTCGTGCACTTTGGATCATCCCAATCGCTTTAGTCAGCGCGATGATCTTCAAGAACGATCAAAAGAAGATTACGATTCCTTACTTCATTTTCTTCTATTGCGCCGCCATTGCTATCAGTGACTTGCTGCCACAATTTGAGATGGTCTACCAAGGGATCTTTGATGTGTCCAAACGCGCGTTGGTTGTGTGTCTGTTCTTAATTGGCTGTGGTATTTCTGTAGAGAAGTTAAAAGCAGCAGGGCCGAAGCCATTGATGTTTGGTATTACGATGTGGACGATGATTTCGACGGGTTCTTTGGCGTGGTTAACCCTTGCTTAGTTCGCAAAGAAACGCTTTAGCTGGTTGTTCGGTTACCTAGACACTCAGATTAGCGAGCCACAAAACAAAAAGGCAAAGCTCCAATGGGCTTTGCCTTTATCGTTTGTGGTAAAGATATTCTTTGTTGCAAAAATCACAAATCAAACAGGGGCTTATCACTCTTCTTGCTCTCTCTTTTCATTAAAACAAGTACCACAACCAACACAAATGCGGTGAGTTCGGCCAACGAGCGAGTCAACCCTGACGAAGTGACCGCTTGGCCTATCTGCAGTAAAACCGCAATGATGAGGGCAATTTTCATAATAAGACCTTATTCTATAATCCGTTATTTATAGGGCTTATTATGATGGATGGTTATAAAGATAATAAATTCTGTTTTGAACTATCTAATTGCTAAATTAACTAACCGCCTGACAACTTAGTCACCTAACAACTTCGCAAATAACGTCGAGGTAAGCGCTTACCTTTAACTCCTATGCTGAGACAACCAAGATGCCAATCCAGCGCGTGAGACCTTAATACCCTGCTGTTCTTGCTTAGGCATTCGATAATACTCAACAGGAAATTTGAACCGCTCAAGACGGCCATTCAATTGCTCAGCAAACCACTCTTTGGTTGGCAAATCAGCACAATCTACAATAGCGACAGGTCGAAACCCGAACTCATCGTCTTCAATAGGAACAATAAACGCCTGATTAACCTCAGACAACTGATTGAGTGCTCGCTCAATCTCTTCGCAATGAATGTTCTCACCACCAGAAATAAACTGATTGTCGGCGCGACCAATAATCGACACTTGTTCACCAACCCACTCACCAAGATCTTTGCTATCGAACCAGCCGTTCTTATCAACTAATGGCGTTAATTTACCTTGGTGGTAATAACCGGAAGCGAGCGTATCGCCGCCAATAAAGATACGTTGTTCTTCAATTTTCAGCTGGCGATGGTTAAGGACACAACCTGCAGTATTACTAGAATCAACGGGCTTCGCAGTCACTGTTGAAGCCGCTTCTGTCATGCCGTAGCCAAGCCATGTTTCAATGCCCATTTGTTGAGCTTCAAGCCCAAGAGCCTCAGGTATATGGCTACCACCCAAAAGTACATGCGTTAAAGTAAGTGCTTGCTTACTCTTTAGTAATCGATGTAGCTGAGTAGCGACTAATGAAGCGTGACTGCATTCTTCTATATCAGTCTCAAGCTGACCTGTGCCTATCTTGATGCAGCCACCAGCCGCTAACCAACGATGAACTATCGCTAGCCCCGACACATGGTACATAGGTAAACTCAGTAACCAAGTGTCACCTTGTTGATAACGAAACACCTCAAGCAACCCGACCGCCGAGCATAAATGTTGCTCAAGCGTGTGAGCCACTGCTTTGGGATTTCCGGTAGAGCCAGAAGTGAATACGATGCTCGCTAGATTTTGCGGATTGAAGTTGGAGTCTTGAGATGTCGTTATCCGATTATCATCACCATCGACCTTCACTTCATTTAAGCAAGACAAGGTCACCAACTGAGTATTTAAATCGACAGTCTCTGATTGCTCTATCCCGCTACTGTCCAAAAGCCAAAGGTAGCTTTGTTGACCCGCTTGATATAAGGAATCGAGCTTTTGCTTCAGGCGTAAGCGAGGTTGAGGCATGGTGAAAGCGCAAATAACACCCAAATTAAGTGCGGCAAGATAAGCAGGAATCACTTCAGCTTGATTCTTACCAACAATCGTCAGTACATCACCTTCAGATAGGCCTTGATGAGATAGCTGTTGTTGGTACTCACTCACGAGCACAGACACTTGCTGCCAAGTATAAGTGTGGTGAGTAGTCACTAACGCTGTTTGATGTGGGTTTTGCTGCGCCCACTGTACCCATAGCGGGTGATGATTAGATTGTGGGCGCATCATAAGATAACCAAATTATAGATTGAAAACGATCTAAGCCAATCGAACGATCAGCTTAAGAAGACCAAATCAATCGTTGCTGTTCAAGAGTAGAAACCGGAAGCTGACAACCTGGCCAAGAGACTTCGAGTTGTTGTTGATACAAACCAATAGTATCAAGCCCTGGCACTTCATTAGGTAAGTATTGTTGTGCTAATCGAGCAATCTGAGTTAAGCCAAGGCTCGACTCTATGCTTGAGCTTAATACAGGCTTAATGCCAAGTTGCTGTGCTCGCTCAATGATTGCCACACAACGCTCGACAGAACCAATAAGAGTTGGCTTGATCACGACAGCTTTAACACCAGTAAGGTCGCTAAGATCAAACTCTGGGCTTCGCACCGCTTCTTGCAATGTTTCGTCCCATGCAATCGCTACACCATGGTCAATGGCAAATGCCAAGCTGTCTTCTGGTTTTTGGCAAGGCTCTTCAATAAAGCTAATACGTTGACGCAGTGACGGCGCAATGTACTTGATAAACTGCTTAGCCTTTTCCGGCTTCCATGCACGGTTAGCATCAAGTCTTAAGGTTAAATCAGGGATCGACTCAAGGAATAAGCTGACAAGCATGCCATCACGAATCGCTTCGTAGAGACCGACTTTCACTTTCGCGACCTTCTCGCCTTTCATCTCATTCAGCACAGGGATCAGTTCATCTGGGTCTCCTGTACACAACGGCGCGGCTTGGTAGTTACCTTCAGCATTGAGTTCGCCTCGTAATTCCAACATCGCCATCGAAAAGCCAAACGCAACAGAAGGATATAGCTCATCAAAAGGCGTTTGAGGGTTATTGTGGCTCCAAAGCTCTAATTCGTGTTGAAGCTGAATGCCAGCTTGTTCGGCATCTTCTTGGCTAAAACCTGGCAAAGGTGCGACTTCGCCAAAGCCAGTTTTACCATCACACTCTAGTTGGATGATATAGCCAACGCGTTCGTTCAACTTATTGTCACGAAGAATCACGCCACTATCCATAGGCAATTGATAACGGTAGAGTTTAGCGTGACGCTGAGAATTCACTGAGTTCATAAAGTTTCCTAAAAAACGGGGAACATCAAAACAAAACGAGCCGCTATTAGCGACTCATTTTAAAGAAGAGAAAGACTATGGGTTACGCGGAAATTTGTCGAAATCAGGTCGACGCTTCTCGTTAAATGCGTTTCGGCCTTCTTGGCCTTCTTCTGTCATGTAGAACATCATGGTTGCGTTACCCGCCAACTCTTGAAGACCAGCTTGGCCATCACAGTCTGCGTTTAGTGCAGCTTTCAAGCAACGCAGCGCCATTGGGCTATGTTGAAGCACTTCACGACACCAACGAACGGTTTCTTTTTCTAGGTCGGCAACAGGCACCACGGTGTTTACCAGGCCCATGTCCAATGCTTCTTGAGCATCGTAGAAACGACACAAGAACCAGATTTCACGTGCTTTCTTCTGACCAACGATACGAGCCATGTAAGAAGCACCCCAACCGCCATCGAATGAACCGACTTTAGGACCCGTCTGACCGAACTGAGCGTTTTCAGCTGCGATAGTAAGGTCTGCCATCATGTGAAGTACATGACCGCCACCGACTGCCCAACCCGATACCGCTGCGATTACTGGTTTTGGACAAGTACGAATTTGACGTTGGAAATCAAGTACGTTCAAGTGGTGTGTACCTGAATCATCTTGGTAGCCGCCGTAGTCACCACGAATACTTTGGTCACCACCAGAACAGAACGCCTTCTCACCAAGACCCGTCAAAATGATTACGCCAACTTTCTCGTCATAACGAGCATCAGCCAGTGCATTGATCATCTCTTTTACGGTTTGTGGACGGAACGCATTGTGGACTTGAGGACGCGCAATCGTGATTTTCGCAATACCGTCGTCAGACTTGTGGTACTGAATATCTTCAAATTGACTGCTTTCATCGCTCCAGTTAACTGCCGCGTAAAGTTCTTCTTCTGTGATGCCTACTGTTTTAGCCATGGTGATTCCCATTGTTCTATTAGAGACCACGACTAACAAGTAGTCGTGACGGTATTGCTCTGCTTTTGATAGTGCTTGAGACTAGAGATCCGCTCAGTCTGATTAGCGACGACTGGCGATACATTGGATTATCAAGTTTGAAAACAACTCTGGTTGCTCAAAATGAACATTATGACCAGCGTAGTCGACCTGACTATATTCAAAGCCACTATTCTCAGCTAGCTCCATGAATTTACGATCTTTTTCTCCACACACATAATGCAATAAATGCTCATGAGATTTCAATGTGGCACGTAAATCCGGTTGCTTAGCTAACGAAGTAGATAACAACATATTTGCTACGGATACTCCAAGGTTACCACTACGCTTTATGACCAAAGTTTGTCTTTGCTCATGATTTAGTGAAGAAAAGACGCTTTGTTGATACCAATCGTCTAAAACATCTTCAATCGACTGCTGCGCAAAGCGAACAGCCCACTGCGTATCATGTACTAACCTCTGTGCTCTCTCTTCATCACATTCCAAGCCAAAGTTGCCACCTTCAATGATGACTTTCTCTAGGTTGAGCGTCTCAAAGCAAGGGCTTGTCACTCCATACATAGCGAGCCTTCCCCCCATAGAGTAGCCAATCACCACGATAGGGTAATCAGCAGGAAGATCGTTTATCGCCAATTGAGCAGTGATGCACTGGACAATTTTCTTGCAGCAATGATCAAACCCTACCGGATCGATAAAGCGACTTTGTCCGTGTCCGGGTAAATCGATGCAAAGAAGAGGAAAATTCTCGAGAAATGGATGACATGCACTCCAATCATCCCCGCTTCCGAGTAAACCATGTAAAAAAACAAGCAAAGGTTTGTCGGAAGGTTCTTGTACAGCTGGGTAATAATTGGAGTAAAGCATGTAAAGTCCTTAGGCTAATGCCTCGGTGAGCATTGAACTGAATTGTTTCAGTAAAGTAGACGCTTGTTCGGGAGGCGTCTTAACTTCAACGAGCAAGGTACCCTGACCCTGTTCGAAATGTTGTTCGATAATCGTTTGATAGCAATTCAAAGTTTCTGGCGCCGCATAACCAAGTTGGAACTGCGCAGCAGCGTGTTCAAAACTGAAACCATGAGGCATTTGATAAAGTGACTGTTTTTGCTGCTCTGGTACCGGCAACAAGTCAAAGATCGCACCACCGTCATTGTTGGTCACAACAAGAACCATCGGCGTTAAATTATGAGTCAGCAGAGCCAGTGAATTGAGGTCGTACAACAAAGAGGTATCACCAATCAACATCAGCAAAGGATTCTGGTTGGCTTTCACCACGCCCGCAGCCGTCGCCACCAAGCCATCAATGCCCGATGCACCACGGTTACTGTAAACTTGATTCGCAGATATTGATGACAGCATATCCACCAGCCTTACCATCAAGCTATTTCCCACAAATAGCTCTCTGCCTTTAAGTCTAGACGACAAGTCAACGGCAACACTGAGTTCCGTCAATTGGTCATTGTTGGATATTTGCGCGAGGGCGAGTTGCTGAACAGTATTTGCGACCTCGATTAAAGGAGCCGCCCAACCTGCATGTTGGCCTAATAAGGTGGGTAAATGCTGCTCTGACACCCATGAATCGATAGCAGCAACGATATGGGTTTGAGGCAGATGATCTTGGTTGATTCGGTGCGTATCTGGTGACACAACAATATATTGTGATGAGCAGAATGATGATGCTTGCGACTTTATCCAATGATTAAGGCGCTTAGAAACAATGCGCTCACCGAACTGAAGGATGAAATCACATTGGTTAAGTTGTTCTTTCGCTACATCACTCTGCATCCACAGATCATAATGTTTCCAATCACTTGTGATACCTGATTGAGGGTCACAAAAAACTGGCCAACCTAATGCAGTGGCAAACTGCTGAGCTTTTGTCGCTTGTTCAATATCGAGCGAACCGAGAATAACCACACCCTTACGCCCAAGATACTCACCTGGAGCAATAGGTTGTGTGTTCACTTGATTAGGTAAAAACGTTTGGCTGTAACAACCTGTTCCCGATTTCCACCCAGCGACACTGGATGTGTATTCCGCATACATTTCCGCGCTATTCGCAGAATATAGAGGTTCTGGGAACGGACAGTTTATATGAATCGCACCACCAACATTGCGTTGTTTCACTAGGGCGTGATCAACCGATGTCAGTAACCAATTCAGAGAAACTTGTGTACTAGGGCTTGGTAAGTTTAAAGCACTTTCAACATGGGAAGAAAAGATACCCTGTTGCTGAATCGCTTGATTGGCACCACAGTCGACCAAGTCGATGGGTCTATCAGAGGTCAGCAAGATCAGCTTCTCTCGTGTCAGCCCAGATTCAGCCGTCGCAGGAAGAAGGTTAGCGACAGCAGTACCAGAGGTAACAATCACGGCAACTGGCTTATCACTGGCTTTAGCTAAACCTAAAGCTAAGAATCCAAGACCACGCTCATCAAAGTGCGTGTGTAAGGTTAACTTGGGATTAGCTTCCGCTTCGAGAGTTAATGGTGTTGAGCGAGAGCCCGGTGCGACACAAACATGTTCAACACCGTTGCGTGCTAGCTCTTCAAGTAATGTGTGACTCCAAACTCTATTTAATACGGCTTGGTCGTGATTCATGACGCCACACCCAACGGCGGGTGATCCGAAATCAAGCTGAGTAAGGTCGACATCTTCTTGTTCAATTCTTGCCATTCATGCTCGGCAACCGACCCCGGCACGATCCCTGCGCCAGCAAACAGCTGTACTTGATCGTTTACAACTAACGCACTTCGAATCGCGACACAAAACTCCGCTCTTTGATGACTGATATAGCCAACAGAACCTGCATACCAGCCTCGCGCAAACGGTTCGTGTTCAAGAATGAAATCCATCGCCTCTTTACGCGGTAAACCAGCCACCGCAGCAGTCGGCTGTAATGCAGCAAGCAACTGTACACCGTTAACGCCATTATTAAGCTGGGCGTGGATATTACGCTTGAGATGCTGCACCTTACGCAAGCGCACAAGACGCGTATCCTTTTCAACATGAACTGTTTGAGAATGAGGAGTGAGGCGCTCAATGATGTCGTCAACCACATACTGGTTCTCATTGAGGTTTTTACTGTCTTGAGAAAGCCAGTTCGCTAACTCCATATCTTCTGTCGCGTTTTCTCCGCGACCAATGGTTCCCGCTAGAGCTTCAGTATCAAGCTCTGTCCCATATCGGCTATACAAACGCTCTGGCGTTGAGCCAATAAAGCTGTGTTTAGAATCCAATACCAACATAAAGTGAAAACTATGATGGTTTTGCAGGTAGCTGGCCTTGAGTAATTGAGCCGCGCAGATTGGCGCATCAAGCTGCAGTGTGGTTTTACGCGCTAAAACCACTTTCTTGTACTCTTCGTCACTAATGCCCTGAAGCACTTTATCGACCAAATTACCCCACTGCTCTCGTTCTGGAACGTGGTTAATCTGTTCAATGTGAGCCGACAAAGGTGCCAATATCGCCGCTTCTACAGAAAGCTTATTCAAAGCATTAATGGAGACAACGCGATCAGGAGACAAGTTAACCGCTAGCGACCAAGTGTCGTCAAAGCGGATCAATTCAACCTGAGGAAGGAAGAAAAACGATTCCATGCAACGACGGTTCTTTGCGGTATGTCCATCAAATGAACGTCCACCCCAGATTCGTTGGTCTTCACCAAGAATTGCGTACGCGGGAGCAGGATCAGAAAAAGTGTGCAGTTGACCGAGCGCGACGACCTCTTCACGAGTGTCACGTGACTGCCAGTAGAACTTTGGAAAGAGCGGTTGAGCATGAAGCCATTCTATAAATGCAAACGATGGTTTTTGCGTTAGAACTTCAACACAACGAACTTCACTTGCTTGGGCATTTTGTACTCGCTCAATCAAAGCGGAGATAGTTTGCTGGAAATGTGACAAATCGACCTCGTTCACATCTAAATTATTATTATATTAGTTTGATACTTTATGGGCAGCACCCACTTAGATCAAGAATCTACTATATCTTTTGAACATTCCTGTGATTTTAAGCGATCCAGCCTCTTTATTCATCTTAGACAACAACAAAGAAAGCGACTAATTAAAATTTAGAAAAGAGTGACAACAAAAAGACCAAACGTGACACTGAAATGCGACATTCATCAGATTTTTATTCTATCAAACCCCATTTTGCGGTACTTTAATAAAGTATTTAAATTAATTTCAGGAAATCGGCAATGCAAAATATCGGGATGTCGTCAAAACTCAACAGCGTATGCTACGAAATCAGGGGACCTGTACTCAAACATGCTAAGCGCATGGAAGAAGAAGGGCATAAAATACTGAAGCTTAATATTGGTAACCCCGCCCCATTTGGTTTTGACGCCCCTGATGAAATCCTTGTTGATGTAATCCGTAACCTACCGACATCTCAAGGTTACTGTGACTCAAAAGGCATCTATTCAGCCCGCAAAGCGGTTGTTCAGCACTACCAGAAAAAAGGCCTACGTAACCTTGATGTAGAAGACGTTTACATTGGTAACGGCGCATCAGAGCTTATCGTTATGTCTATGCAGGCGCTACTGGATAATGGTGATGAAATCTTAGTTCCCGCTCCGGACTACCCACTATGGACAGCGTCTGTTGCGCTTTCTGGTGGTACACCGGTTCACTACATGTGTGATGAAGATGCTGATTGGTATCCAGATCTAGACGACATGCGTGCAAAGATCTCACCAAAGACTCGCGGCATCGTTCTTATCAACCCGAACAACCCAACGGGCGCGGTATACAGCCGTGATTTCCTATTACAAGTTGTTGAGATTGCTCGTGAGCACGGTTTGATCATCTTCGCTGATGAAATCTACGACAAAGTGCTTTACGACGGTGCCGTACACACTTCAGTCGCAACGCTTGCTGAAGACGTACTAATGGTCACATTCAATGGTCTATCTAAGGCTTACCGCGTGTGTGGTTTCCGTGGTGGCTGGATGTTCTTAACGGGTCCGAAACACATAGCGAAAGGCTACGTTGAAGGGCTAGAAATGCTGGCCTCGATGCGTTTGTGTGCCAACGTACCAATGCAGCACGCCATCCAAACAGCACTGGGTGGTTATCAGAGTATCAACGAACTGATTCTTCCTGGTGGTCGATTGCTTGAGCAACGTGACCGTGCATGGGAACTGATCAACAAGATCCCTGGCGTTTCTTGTGTGAAACCAAAAGGCGCGATGTACCTGTTCCCTAAGATCGACACCAACATGTACAACATCAAAGACGATCAGAAATTCGTGCTCGATTTCCTTAAGCAAGAGAAGGTGCTATTGGTTCAAGGTACTGGCTTCAACTGGCCAAAACCGGATCACTTCCGCATCGTGACTCTGCCACATATCGAAGACCTAGAAATCGCGATTGGTCGTCTAGAGCGCTTCTTACAAACCTACAGCCAAGACGACCTCATCGAAGGTTAATTAGCACAAAGAAAGATGACTACAATTTGCTGTTTTAAAAGACTTTAACTTGTAATCAATCACTTCTATGCTTAAAGGGCTCCTGTTTGGGAGCCTTTTTTGTATCCGCTGTCTCGTATCACTATGTTGAACACATGATACGAGTGGAGCACAGTTTAGAAAGGACTCTTATGAAACAAAGCCATTTCTTTGCCCATCTTGCCCGTATGAAGCTGATTCAACGCTGGCCCCTGATGCGTTCAATCTCAAGCGAGAATATTTCAGAACATAGCCTGCAGGTGGCTTTCGTCGCACATGCCTTGGCATTAATTAAAAATAAGAAGTTTGATGGTCAGCTCAACCCCGAGCACATTGCTCTGCTTGGCATGTACCACGATACCAGCGAGGTACTGACTGGGGATTTACCAACTCCGGTTAAATACTACAACCCAGACATCGCACAAGAGTATAAGAAGATAGAAGCGGCAGCAGAGCAAAGACTGCTTTCAATGCTGCCAGAAGAATTCCGAGACGACTTCGCCCCGTTTTTGATATCTGGAACAGCAAGTAAAGAAGAGCAAAGCATCGTTAAACAAGCCGACACGATCTGTGCTTACCTGAAATGCTTGGAGGAGCTCAGTGCGGGCAATCATGAATACGAGCAAGCGAAACGCCGACTGGAAGAAACACTCGAACAGCGTAAAAGCCCAGAAATGGACTACTTTCTCACCACATTTGCGCCAAGCTTTGAATTATCACTAGACGAGATAAGCTAGCTGGGTATAACTTGAGTGTAATTAGCTAAATAAATCAGATTGATAGGTGCTATTTTGACTTCTCCACTCGAACCACCATTTGAACTCGAACAAGAATGGCAACATCGAAATGACGATGAACATAAAATAAGGCGTGATGACCATCGTAGCCCGTATCAACGCGATCGTGCGCGTGTGCTTCACTCTGCGGCTTTTCGTCGCCTCCAAGCAAAAACTCAAGTTCATGGCACCACGGTAAACGATTTCCACCGAACTCGCCTTACCCATTCGCTAGAAGCCGCACAACTTGGTACTGGCATTGTCGCTCAACTCAAGAAAAAGCAGCCCGAGTTTCGAGATCTTCTCCCCTCAGATAGCTTGATTGATTCACTGTGTTTAGCTCACGACATTGGCCACCCGCCTTATGGGCATGGTGGTGAAGTCGCACTCAACTACATGATGCGCGACCATGGTGGCTTTGAAGGCAATGCCCAAACGTTCCGAATAGTGACTCAGTTAGAACCCTACACCGAACATCACGGGATGAATCTATCTCGACGCACTCTGTTGGGGCTGATTAAATACCCTTCACTTCTTAGCGAAGTTCAAGCTAAATTACAGTCTGAGCCTGTTAAGCACCAACGACAACTCCGAGCCAAAGATTGGATGCCAGCAAAAGGCATCTACGATCATGATGAAGAACTTTTTAACTGGGTACTGGAGCCGCTTTCAAGCAGCGACCAACAGCTTCTAAAACAGAAAAGAAAAACGCATACCGAGCCACTTGAGCACAATAAGACCAAATATAAATCACTTGATTGTTCAATCATGGAGTTGGCTGATGACATCGCCTATGGCGTCCACGATTTAGAAGATGCCATTGTGCTTGGCTCTGTGACCAAAACACAATGGGTAGATTCAGCTTACCCTCAACTTAAAGAGATGGCCGATCCTTGGATTTGTGAACACCTAGATTCAATTACAGAGATGCTTTTCTCTGGTGAGCAGTATCGTCGAAAGGATGCGATTGGTGGGATAGTCAACGCTCTGTTGACCAGTATTTCGATTGAACGAGTGGATGCTAGCTTTGAGAATGTGCTGTTGGCTTACAATGCCGTGCTTGAACCGAGCATGGATGGCACACTCGATAAACTGAAGCACTTTGTCAGCGAGTTCGTGATTCAAGTGCCTCAGGTTCAAGTCATCGAATACAAAGGCCAACAGATCATCATGGATATGTTTGAAGCATTCAGCGCAGATCCTGAACGCTTGCTGCCACTGCCTATCAAGAAGCAATGGCTACAACATCAAGATGAATCAAGAAAGATGCGCGTGATTGCGGATTACATCTCATCAATGACCGATGACCTTGCGCAGAAAATGCATCAGCAATTGTTCTCAGCTCATACCGAGTTTTAATTCCTGACTCGTACCAGTGAATCGGCTTAATCTAAGTAGTTTTTCTCAAACACACCCGGCGGCATTTGATTGATTTGAAACTGAATCATTTGGTCAAATGCCGTTAGCAAAGGGCTAAAGTCACCATCACTCTCTAGCAAGCTAAGCAAATGATAGCCAGCTTCGACGGTAGAAAGGCTGTTTTCACTGGGCGCTTTACGGATTCGATAATTGCCCTTGAGCTCTTTCGGTAAATGAACCGTGCTCAGCGCATGCAAGTTACTCGACACCTGCCACATCTTGAACGCCTTCTTCCACGTCCCATCCAATAAAATCACACGCAGCTTCTTGCTTGGGCATGTCGCAGATTCAACTGAAACAGAGTTTTCGCTTGGGTATAAAATCACATGTTGGTAATGTTCATCGGCCAGCAATGCGTTCAATTGTTCGTTGTCTGAAAAGTCTTCACCGACAAGCGTCACGCTGTTATTTAGAGATAACGAGAGGATACGCGCAGTTCCCATCGGGCGATGCTCTTCTGATGGGTGCTGAAGAATGATAAGCTCAACATTCGATTCGAGTGGTGTAACCCACTGACAAATACAAGCTTTCAAAGCCTTGCTGCATTGGGGGCAATAACGAGACATGGATTTAATGTGTACCCTGTTTTAATTTTCACTTCACTTTTATGCGTCTTATTCCAATTTGAGCCAATACAAGCTTGGGTCGTATGGGATAGCAATGCGATTGCCGAGGGGCAATGGTGGCGGATCCTAACAGGAAACTTTTCACATACCAACTACTCGCACCTTCTGATGAATCTAGCAGGCTTATGGATCATCAGCTATCTGTTTCAACCGAATAAAAAACAGCTTGTTCTTGCTCTGCTTGTGATTAGTTTAGTGACTGGGATCGCTCTGCTGTTTTCGAGTATTCAGATCTATGTCGGCCTATCTGGCACTTTGCATGGGTTGTTTGGCTTATTCGCGCTCAGTGAGGCTTTAAACGGTAGGAGATCAAGTTGGCTGTTAGTATTGGGATTAATCGCTAAAATCGCTTGGGAGCAGCTTATTGGCCCTTCTAGCACGACTGGCGAACTGATTAATGCTCGTGTCGCGATTGAAGCCCACCTAGCAGGTGCATTGGCCGGAGGCTTCATATCTATCGCTTCATTTCTAACAAGTAGAAAAACGGATCAAAGTTGAATTCTTTCGCGGTTCTTTTCAACCGTCGCTTCACCTATCCCTTTCACACTCACCAAATCCTCAACATTCGTAAACGCACCGTTTTGATCTCTGTAATCGACGATCTCTTGGGCTTTCTTGTCCCCAACACCAACTAATAGCGCTGAGAGTTCTTCTGCCGTCGCAGTATTGATGTTTACCGTAATCTCAATGCCATCGTAAAGCTCAGCTTTAGTTGGGCTATCAGAAAACGCTGGGGAGCTCAGGGCCATCAGAAATGAAAGAAGTAGTGTTGAATATATCGTGCGCATAAACCGTTCCTTTGAACAAAAAACGTAACTTATGCATTTACCGCACTAGATAACACAATCACCAGACAAAAATAAAGCGGGTCACCTGAGTGACCCGCTTCGTTATACATCTTGTTTTCATCAGCTTGTTTGTTGGCTCGCAATTCTTATTTATCGAATAAACCTAATTTGCAAAACAACAACCATCGCATGTTGATTCTCGGTAGTCAGCCACCAAACAGGCTTAACTACCGAGCTAATCTAACTCAAGCTAACCTGAGCTTACTGACCTTGACCCACTACGTAGTATTCAACGTCTGCATTTTTACGCAGTACGTTTAGTACATTAGTAAGGTCTTGCTGATTACCAACTCGTTCCAACTGTGCACCAATTTGAGTGCTGTAAGCTGGGTTGATTTCAGCCGTTACTTTAGAAAGCTCAACAACAACGATGTTACCGTCTTGGTCTTTAGATTGACCAAACACAGCTTGACCTGCTTCTGGTTTCGCTAGAGCGAATACAGACGCTGCTAGTGGCGAGTTACGGTCAATCGTTTCAAGTTCAGTGAACTCAAGGTTGTTATCTGCAAGTACTGTTTCGTTGCCTTGCTTAAGCTCGTTCACTAGAGAAACACCTAGCTCAACTGCTTGTTGCTCAGCTTGTACAGCAGACAATGCAGCGACAACTTGATCTTTCACTTCAGCTAGAGGAAGAACTGTCTCGTCGCGAGTCTCTTCTACACGAACAACAATCACGTGCTCAGGTGCAACTTCGATAACTTCAGAGTTCAGACCGTCTTCTTTCACTTCAGGGCTCAAGATAGCTTGCATAACTGCAGGCGTCATCAGAACTTCCGGAGCGTCAACTTGAGAGATGAAATCTGTTGTCGTGATCTTCGCATTGATAGCTTCTGCAGAATCATCTAAGGAATCTGGGAATTCAAACGCTACTTTTTCTAGTTCAGTTTGCTGTTCGTAGAACTGGTCTACAGCATGCTGATCTAGTAGTTCTTGCTTAATCTCAGCCGCTACTTCTGTATAAGGCTGAGCTTGAGACGCTTTTACTTCGTCTAGCTTGATGATGTGGTAGCCAAAATCAGATTTAACTAGTCCAGTAGTATCACCAATATTCTCAAGAGCGAAAGCCGCGTCTTCGAATGCTGGGTCCATAACATCGCGTTCAATCCAACCTAAGTCACCGCCAACATCTGCACTACCGAAGTCGTCAGATTTCTCTTCCGCTAGCGTAGCAAAATCAGCGCCTGCATTTAGCTCGTTTAGGATTGACTGAGCTTTCGCTTCGTCATCGCCTTGAACTAGAATGTGGCTAACTTTACGTTGCTCTTCAGTTGAGTACTTGTCTAGGTGCTCTTGGTAGTATTTCTGTGCTTCTTCATCGCTTACTTCAAGCTGAGACTTAAGTGCTTCAGCTGAAAGCTCGATGTAAGACACCTTAGCTTGCTCTGGACGAGTGTAAGCTTGAGGGTTCTCAGAATAGTACTGTTCGATTTGCTCGTCAGTTAGTTCGATGCCTTTCGCTAGATCAGCAACAGACAGGGTCACTGTACGAATGTCACGAGTTTGCGCAATAAGTTTGCTTTGCGTATCGATTTCGCCTTGAAGAACAAATTCACTGCCTTGAAGCGCAGTCACAAGCTGGTTACGCATTAGGTCACGACGCATGTATTCAGCGAAGCTTTCTGCGCTGAAACCTGCACGACGCAGTGCTGATTGGTAAACTTCTTGATCAAATTGACCAGCAGTTTGGAACTGAGGCATTTCTAGAATCATTGTACGGATTTGAGAATCACTGATTCGTAGGCCTAGTGACTCAGCTTGCTGCTCAAGTAGAACATCGTTGATCATGCGATCAAGTACTGATTTACGGAAAGACTCTACGTATGCAGGGTCTGCAAGCATTTGAGCGAAGTAATCGCCAAGTTGAGACTGCATACGATTACGTTCGTTTTGGTAAGCTTGTTCGAACTCACCACGAGCAATTTCTGTGTTGCCAACTTTAGCTGCTGCGTTGTTACCGCCACCGGTGATGTAGCTGCCTACACCTGCGAATACGAATGACAGGATAATCAACCCAAGGATAATTTTTACCGCGATGCTATTCACGCCTTCGCGTAATCGATCCATCATAATTTAAGTGCTCTCCGGATATGAAGCATTGGCTTCAAAATAAAATCTATTCACGCGATATTATCAGAAAAAGAAATGCGCATCAGTAGGATGCGCATAATTTAAATAAGTTCAATGTGCTTTGCACACATACTGTCTAAGAATGAAACATCATTTTTCAAACAGTAAACGCATTTTACTGCCTTCCCCTCTCTAAAAGCGAGGTTTCAGCAGTGAAAATTAGTTACATGCGTCTTTAAGTGCTTTACCTGCTTTGAAGCCAGGTACTTTAGCTTCTGCGATTTGGATCTCTTCACCAGTTTTTGGGTTACGACCTGTACGAGCAGCACGAGTACGAACACTGAAAGTACCAAAGCCAACAAGTGCAACTTGGTCACCTGATTGTAGCGTTGTGCCAACTGCTTCGATGAAAGCGTCTAGAGCGCGACCAGCTGAAGCTTTAGAGATGTCTGCGTTTTCTGCGATTGATTCTACTAGTTGTGTTTTATTCACTGTTTTTCCCCTATGTGTCATCTGTGACTACTTCTCGATGACTGTACGTTCCATTTTGGTTTTAATTTAGCCGCAAGCCTTATTGCAAAAGGGCTGCCGCTTTAGTCAAATAACTTAGCGTCCAAAAAAAACGCTGACAAGCCTTTTCGGGTCTATCAGCGTAATTCTTTACTTATTTTTGCTATGCATCACTATTTTTTCACGTCAAACTCGACCCCTGACGGATCTCGTTCTAGCGCGACTTTAAGTACTTCATCAATCCATTGGACCGGAATCACCTTTAAGTCAGCGATTACATTGTCTGGAATCTCTTCCAAATCACGCTCATTGTCTTTAGGAATCAAGACAGTTTTGATGCCGCCACGGTGTGCTGCAAGCAGTTTTTCTTTCAAGCCACCGATAGGTAAAACTTCACCACGAAGGGTAATTTCACCTGTCATACCGACCTCAGCTTTCACCGGATTACCCGTTAAGCTAGATACCAATGCAGTACACATTGCGATACCCGCACTTGGGCCATCTTTTGGTGTTGCACCTTCCGGTACGTGAACGTGAATATCACGTTTCTCGTAGAAATCTGTGTTAATACCCAGATTTTCCGCACGAGAACGAACCACAGTCATGGCTGCTTGAATCGACTCTTTCATCACATCGCCAAGAGAACCGGTTTGCGTTAGCTTACCTTTGCCTGGCATTGATTCAGTTTCGATAGTCAGTAGGTCACCACCCACTTGAGTCCACGCTAAACCAGTCACTTGACCGATACGGTTACTCTCATCCGCTTTACCAAAGTCATGACGTTGAACGCCTAAGTACTCTTTCAGGTTATCAATGTTAACCGTTACAGACTTAAGGCTGCTGTCTAGCAAGATATTCTTAACTGCTTTACGACAAATCTTCGAGATTTCACGCTCTAGATTACGCACACCCGCTTCACGCGTGTAATAACGAATAATGCCAACGATAGCTGAATCTTCGATATTAATCTCGTGAGGCTTAAGGCCGTTACGTTGGACTTGTTTGTCCAGTAAGTGACTTTTAGCGATGTTCAGCTTTTCATCTTCTGTGTAACCCGACAGACGAATCACTTCCATACGGTCCAGTAACGGGCCAGGAATGTCCATTGAGTTAGACGTTGCAACAAACATGACGTCTGACAGATCGTAATCTACTTCTAGGTAGTGATCGTTGAATGCAACGTTTTGCTCTGGATCTAACACTTCTAGAAGCGCTGAAGATGGGTCGCCACGCATATCAGAAGACATCTTATCGATTTCATCTAATAGGAACAGTGGGTTCTTAACACCAACTTTAGACATCTTCTGGATCAGTTTACCCGGAAGTGAACCGATGTAAGTACGACGGTGACCGCGGATTTCCGCTTCGTCACGTACGCCACCAAGAGCCATACGAGTGTACTTACGGCCCGTTGCCGCTGCAATCGAACGGCCTAGCGAGGTTTTACCTACACCAGGAGGACCAACAAGACAAAGGATTGGACCTTTTAACTTGTTAATTCGATTTTGTACTGCCAAGTATTCAAGGATACGTTCTTTAACACGCTCTAAGCCGTAGTGGTCTTCATTCAAGACCTCTTCCGCTTTCGCTAAATTCTTTTTAACTTTTGAACGCTTAGCCCAAGGAACACCAACCATCCAATCAATGTAGCTACGTACTACTGTTGCTTCAGCAGACATTGGCGACATCATTTTCAGTTTTTGCAGTTCTTGCTCGGTTTTTTCACGAGCTTCTTGAGGCATTTTTGAATCTTCGATCTTCTTCTTCAGAGTCTCGAATTCATCAGGTGCGTCATCCATCTCGCCCAGTTCTTTCTGAATCGCTTTCATTTGCTCATTCAGGTAGTACTCGCGCTGAGATTTCTCCATCTGCTTCTTAACGCGGCCACGAATGCGTTTTTCAACTTGCAGGATGTCAATTTCTGACTCCATCTGGCCCATTAAGAATTCCAGACGTTCAGTCACATCTGCAATTTCTAGAACGTGCTGCTTATCAACCAATTTAAGTGGCATGTGCGCTGCAATCGTATCGGCTAGGCGTGCAGCCTCATCAATACCGTTCAGAGACGTTAGAACTTCTGGTGGGATTTTTTTGTTTAGTTTAATAAAGCCTTCGAATTGATTGATCGCGCTGCGAACAACCACTTCTTGTTCTTTTTCGTCAAGTTCTGAGGTTACAACGTATTCGGCATCCGCTAAGAAAAACTCACTCTCTTTGAACTGGTGAATTTTTGCACGCTGCTGACCTTCGACAAGTACTTTCACAGTACCATCAGGCAGCTTTAGCAACTGAAGAATAGTAGCGACGGTACCTACGTTAAATAGGTCGTCGATTGAAGGCTCATCAGTGTCCGCTTCTTTCTGTGCTACAAGTAGTACTTGTTTGTTAGCTTCCATTGCCGATTCAAGGCAAGTAATCGATTTTTCACGACCGACAAACAATGGAATAACCATGTGTGGGTAAACCACTACATCACGTAGAGGTAGCACGGGGATTTCGATACGCTCGGAACGTTCCAAGTTCATATATTTCTCTCTTCCGCTTTAACTTATAAAGCAGTATATGGGGCTTAAACGACTGGATTCAATGGAAGAATAAAAAAAAGGAGGTAATTGCTTACCTCCTTTTTCAATTTGAGTGACTTGTCTAAAAAAGACCTACTCTGCAACCGCGGCTTGGTTATCTGAGTTGCTGTAAATCAACAGTGGTTCTGACTCACCATTAATTACCGACTCATCTATCACAACCTTGCTTACATCTGTCGAAGATGGCAGTTCGTACATAGTTTCTAGTAGAACACCCTCTAAGATAGAACGCAGACCACGAGCACCCGTTTTACGTTCCATTGCTTTCTTCGCAATTGCACGTAGAGCATCGTCGCGGAATTCTAATTCAGTCTCTTCGATTTCAAATAATGCTGCGTACTGCTTAGTAAGCGCATTCTTCGGTTCACAAAGAATTTGAACTAGAGCTTCTTCGTCAAGTTCTGTCAGTGTCGTTGTCACGGGTAGACGACCAATGAATTCCGGAATTAGACCGTACTTCACGAGATCTTCAGGTTCAACTTGAGTGAACAGTTCACCCACAGTTTTTGCTTCATCTTTTGAACGCACTTCTGCGCCAAAACCGATGCTCGAACCTTTTTCTACACGTTGCTCAATCACTTTATCTAGGCCAGAGAACGCTCCGCCACAAATAAATAGGATCTTAGACGTGTCCACTTGCAAGAACTCTTGCTGTGGATGCTTACGACCACCTTGAGGTGGAACTGAAGCAACTGTACCTTCAACAAGTTTAAGTAGAGCTTGCTGTACACCTTCACCAGACACGTCACGCGTGATTGATGGGTTTTCAGCTTTACGAGAAATCTTGTCGATTTCATCGATGTAAACAATGCCGCGTTCTGCTTTCGCTACGTCATAATCACACTTCTGAAGCAACTTCTGGATGATGTTTTCAACATCTTCGCCCACATAACCGGCTTCGGTTAGTGTTGTTGCATCTGCCATTGTGAATGGAACGTCTAGGAAACGAGCCAGTGTTTCAGCCAGTAGCGTTTTACCACTACCAGTAGGACCGATAAGAAGAATGTTACTCTTACCTAGCTCTACGCCTTCAGCTGTCGTGTCACCATTACGCAAACGCTTGTAGTGGTTGTATACCGCAACTGCTAGCACTTTCTTCGCGTATTCTTGACCGATTACATAGTCGTCAAGATGCTCACGAATCTCACGCGGCGTTGGCAGCGATTCCGATTCTTTCTTAGGAAGAACATCTTTAATTTCTTCACGAATAATGTCGTTACAAAGATCGACACATTCATCACAAATGTAAACAGAAGGACCTGCGATTAACTTGCGAACTTCGTGTTGGCTTTTGCCACAGAAAGAGCAGTAAAGCAGTTTACCGCTACCACCCTCTTTGCTTTTGTCTGTCATTCGCTAACCTCTTAGCCTTTACTCTCTATGCTTGAGTGTATATCAATTTGAATCACTTTGCGTTAAACAATTGCCGTGCAATTATTGACCGCGGTGATTAAGAACTGAATCTACCAAGCCGTATTCTACTGCTTGATCAGCAGACATAAAATTATCACGATCTGTATCACGCTCAACAACTTCTAAAGGCTGACCAGTGTGCTCTGCTAATAGTTTGTTTAGCTTTTGTTTGATCGTTAGGATCTCTTGCGCGTGAATTTGAATATCAGACGCTTGGCCTTGGAAGCCGCCAAGTGGCTGGTGAATCATTACACGTGAGTTTGGAAGCACGTGACGCTTACCAGGAGTACCACCCGCTAGTAAGAATGCACCCATAGAGCAAGCTTGACCCATACAGACTGTGCTCACGTTTGGCTTGATGAACTGCATTGTGTCGTAGATAGACATGCCCGCTGTTACGCTACCGCCAGGTGAGTTGATGTAAAGATAGATATCTTTGTCTGGGTTTTCTGATTCCAAGAAAAGCAGTTGAGCCACGACAAGATTTGCCATGTGGTCTTCCACTTGACCTGTTAAGAAAATGATACGTTCTTTTAATAGACGAGAATAAATATCGTAAGAACGTTCACCACGGGAAGTCTGTTCAACCACCATAGGAACTAGTGCGTCCATAATCGATGGCATTGTATTTTTTTCTTGGTAGCTCATATTCTTATGTCCCTAAAATAAATGGCCCGAATGATTAAATCATACGGACCATTGTTAGCAGAATTGTTGACCGTACGTCAACCTTCTACGTCAGATATTACTATATTAAGCAGGTTGCTGATTCATTAGCTCGTTGAAGCTAACTTCTTTATCAGAAACTTGAGCTTTAGCGATGATTGCATCAATAGCTTGCTCTTCTAGAGCAACATTGCGCATGTTGTTCATCATTTGCTCGTTTTGCTCGTAGTAAGCAATAACTTCTGTTGGATCTTCGTATGCTGTAGCCATCTCTTCGATGATAGCTTTAACTTTCTCGTCGTCAGCTTTTAGTTCTTCAGTCTTGATTACTTCACCAAGAAGAAGACCTACAACTACGCGACGTTTAGCTTGCTCTTCGAACAGCTCACGTGGAAGTTGGTCAGCAGCTTCAGTGTTGCCACCAAAACGTTGAGCAGCTTGTTGACGTAGAACACCGATCTCTTGATCGATTAGAGCAGAAGGTACGTCGATGTTGTTTTCGTTAACTAGACCGTCGATTGCTTGCTCTTTGATGCGGTTCTTAACAGCTTGCTTAAGCTCACGCTCCATGTTCTTACGAACTTCAGCTTTAAGGCCTTCAACGCCTTCAGCTGCGCCGAACTTAGAAACGAATTCTTCGTTTAGTTCTGGAAGCTCACGAGCTTCAACTTTGTTCAGCTTGATAGAGAACTTAGCAGCTTTACCTTTTAGGTTTTCAGCGTGGTAATCTTCTGGGAAGTTTACTTCGATTTCGAATTCCATACCTGCTGTTTTACCAACGATACCGTCTTCAAAACCAGGGATCATGCGACCAGCACCCATCTCTAGTGGGAAGTTCTCAGCTTTACCGCCTTCGAACTCTTCACCGTCGATAGAACCAACGAAGTCGATAGTTGCACGAGAACCAGCGTCAGCAGCAGCTTCAACTTCAGTCCAAGTTGCTTGTTGCTTACGTAGAGTTTCGATCATCTCTTCAACGTCAGCTTCTTTAACTTCTACTGCTGGTTTCTCAACAGTGATGTTTTCTAGACCTTTCAGCTCAACTTCTGGGTAAACTTCAAAAGTTGCGTTGAATACTAGGTCAGCGCCTTCGTTGTTTTCAACTGGTGCGAAAGTAGGTGCGCCAGCTGGGTTGATTTTCTCTTTAACGATCGCTTCGATGAAGTGACGTTGCATTACTTCGCCCATCACGTCTTGACGTACTGCTTTGCCGTACATTTTAGCAACCATCTTCATAGGCACTTTGCCTTTACGGAAACCATCGAAACGACGGTTTTTCGCGATGTTGCGTAGTTCAGCTGTAACTGCATCTTCGATGTTAGCAGCAGGAACAGTAATATTAAGACGGCGCTCTAGGCCTTCTAGCGTTTCAACAGTAACTTGCATTATATAAACCTCAAAACTGGCTCAGTAATCTGAGCATATGAGCCGTAACTTAGCTTTAATTCAAAAGCCGACGTTGTTGGCTGCATTCTTGTGTAGTGCTCTATCCGAACACCTAATTTAAAATCGAGCATTGATGTCTGAATTGATTATTCAACCAAACACCAGACTAATCAGCGATATCTTCGTTCTTCACATGCTTATTGAACGTTCTCACGCAGTTATAAAACGTTTTCACGAACCTATAAAAAGCAGTGAAGCTTGTTTTCGGAAACAAGAAAGGTATCTCCGATTAGCCTCAGGACAGAAATTTTAGATGCGACATTCTAGCGATCTGTTTAATCTCTGTCGAGCCGTTCACCTCTGCATGATGATGAATGCTCTAAATTCGTCCAACTAAATGATACAAAAACGATCAAATCATCACTTAGCACAACAGAAATGGGGACAATAGCGACTTTTTCAAGGGAATCGAGGGCTTTTTTTGCTAAAAACCTTAAAAAGAGATCTTGCTCTTGTTTTACCCCTCAGAGTCGATAACTTTTTCAACAATCCCCGTTACAAACCCTTAACCTACCCCCACCTGTCGACTTTCTCCTTTCAGCAAAAACTACCGCTATTTGCTACCATAAATGAGAGAAGACGGGCTTGATTGATTACCAAAGAAATTAGCGGAGAGCCTTCATGTTTCAAGCTTTTAGAATCCCAATACTATTAATGGCCATATACAGTCTACTGATGGTATTTGGCGGTCATTGGGTGTGGAGTACAAGTCATGAAAGTTTGTTAAATGATCATCAATCTAAGCTAGACCGCTTTTCGGTTCATATTTCAAGCCAACTGGATAAGTTCGCGCACATTCCCGAGCTGCTTTCAAAAGACAAAGAGCTGGTCGATGCCCTTCACTCTCCAAGTAACTCTGCGCAAATCGAACTCACCAATCGCTATCTAGAGCACGTAAATTCGGTGATTCAAGCGTCCGACACTTATCTATTAGACAGCATTGGCACCACTATCGCAGCCAGTAACTGGAATCAACCGCGTTCTTTTATTCGTCGAAACTTTGCTTTCCGTCCCTACTATCAAGAAGCCATTCAGGGCAATGAAAATCAATATTTTGCGCTAGGGTCAACGTCTGGAAAGCGAGGCTATTATTATTCTTATCCGGTCTCCTATGCCGCTGAGATTATTGGCGTCATTGTCGTAAAGATGGATTTATCGCTGATTGAAGCAAGTTGGAAAGGCAAACAGAGTTTTTTTGTTGCTGACGATAAAGACCAAATCGTATTCATGTCGAGTAATCCTGAATGGCTGTTCAAAAGCCTTCAGCCGCTGAGCCAAGCACAGCAAGCTCGAATTCACGAAAGCAGACAATATCTCGATACCAAAATAGAAAGCCTTCACTTCTCTGGTGATTTCGAGAGTGCGACTAGCAATATTGAGTCTCCGCACAAGCTCGTCCAAGAGCAATTCTTTAGCTCATCACGCTTCTTAGCCGAACCGAAACTCACCATACGGGTATTTTCTCCGACCCACTTAGTTTGGTGGGATCTGGTGGCTTACCTAGTGGTTTTGAGCCTTATCTTTGCGATTATTTATCTAACGATGCAGCTCAATCACCATCGACAACAAAGGCGTGCCCAAATTGATAGGCTGCAATCTGAAGCCAAACAAAAGCTGGAATTTCAAGTGCTTGAGCGCACATCAGAGCTGCATGTCGAGATTAAACATCGTATCGAAACCGAACATGTACTGAGACAGACACAAGACGAACTCATCCAAGCCGCCAAACTGGCGGTGCTAGGGCAAATGTCGGCAAGCATCAGCCATGAGTTAAATAACCCTCTCGCTGCGATTCGCAGTTATGCCGACAACGGCCGACTGTTTCTTGCCAAAGAAAAGATCGATCGTGTCGATGACAACCTCTCGCGAATCTCAGCGCTCACTGATCGCATGGCGAAAATCAGCCACCAGCTTCGCTCTTTTGCAAAGAAATCCACCGCGGAAGAATTACATACGTTGCAGATACTTCCCGTATTACACTCGTCAAGAGAGCTGATGAAACCACAACTCAAGAGTGAACGAGTTAAGGTTAACGAACTCCCTGAAATCTTTGATGCTTGCGTGCTCGCCAACGCTATCCAATTGGAACAAGTGATCATTAATTTGCTGACCAACGCGATTCAGGCGATGGAACAACAAGACAACAAGCAATTGGCTATTCTGTTAGAGATTAGGGAATCCGACCATCGACAAGCCAGCACCTTGCTGATTCATGTCGATGATAATGGCCCCGGCTTCACTTCCCCTTCGAGCGGAGATTTTTTTGAACCTTTCCATACCACCAAGAAAAACGGACTTGGACTTGGGTTATCGATTTCTCAACAAATAATCCGCGGAATCAACGGCAAGCTCGTTACCGGTCACAGCCCTCAAGGTGGCGCTCGGTTCAGCATAGAGTTGCCCCTTGTTGAGCAAGAACAAAAAGAAAAAAAACCAACACCCAAACCAAAAACAACAGACTGAGATTAAACCGTTAGCAAGCTAGCTATTGAACAAGCGAGTCAACCAACAAGCAAAAAACTCAGCGATAATCAGAATACAAAGAAGTAAAGGAATCACTATGTGTCACGTCTATTTCATTGATGATGAATCCGACCTAAGAATGGCGATTGAACAGAGCTTTGAGCTCGCCGATATTGAAGCGGAGTTCTTTCCCGATGCCGAATCTGCTCTGCTCGCAATTCAAGAGAACGGCTTACCCCACGTAATCATCACTGATATCTGTTTACCGGGTATTTCCGGGCATGACTTGCTCAACACCGTAATGCACAAAGACAAAGAAGTCCCCGTAATCATGATCACTGGCCACGGCGATATCTCCATGGCCGTGCAAGCAATCCAAGACGGCGCCTATGACTTCATTGAAAAGCCGTTCGCCAATGAACGTCTAATCGAAACTACTAAGCGAGCGATAGAAAAACGCCAACTTACCCTTGAGAATCTTGAATTGAAGCGCTCTCTCAAGGCCAGTAAAGCGCTTGGACCAAGAATCATTGGTGACACGCAATCAATGACCGAACTGCGTTCTATCATCACCCACGTTGCCGACACTAACGCCGATATTTTGTTGTTTGGTGAGACAGGCACGGGCAAAGAATTAGTCGCACGATCCCTACATGAGCAAAGCAGTCGACGAGAACAAAACTTTGTTGCCGTCAATTGCGGGGCGGTTCCAGAAAATCTGATTGAAAGTGAGTTGTATGGCCATGAAAAAGGCGCATTCACAGGTGCTGAGAGTAAACGCATTGGCAAGTTCGAGTTTGCTCAAGGCGGAACCCTATTCTTAGATGAGATCGAATCCATGCCGATGCAGGCACAAATTCGCCTGTTACGTGTCTTACAAGAACGCGTCATCGAAAGAGTTGGCTCAAACGGATTGGTCCCACTTGATATTCGAGTAATCGCCGCAACCAAAGTGGACTTGAAAAAGGCAGCTGAAGAAGGGACTTTCAGACAAGACCTTTACTACCGATTGAATGTTGTCACCCTAGATTTACCGCCGTTGAGAAGCCGCCAAGAGGATATCCCAGCACTCTTCCACCACTTCTTACTGGTCGCTGCGGCACGTTATGGCAAAACAGCCCCGGCAATTCCACAGAAAGAACTGCACGAGCTTTTAGCCCACGATTGGCCGGGAAATGTACGAGAATTGCGTAACACTGCGGAGCGTTTCGTACTTTTAGGCAAACTATCTCACTTATCAGACAGCACCACTGAAACTACTCAAGAACTGTCTTTGGCAGAATTGGTATCTGACTTTGAAAAAAACACGTTGAAGCAGGCACTTATTGAATGCAATGGCAGCATCAAAGAGACGATGGAGAGGCTGCAATTACCGAGGAAAACCCTCTACGATAAGATGCAAAAACACCAGCTAACGAAAGAATCTTATAAGGTAGAACCAAACTAAATTAGATTTGGGAGCAAGATCACCTATACTTATTTCAATAACAGGATGTTATGCAATGAATATAATAAGGAAGTCGTTATGGGTGAGAAAACAAGAGTTCCCTCGATCACCGATACTTTCGAGATAGATGGTATTTTTTATACTGACAATCATGTCGATCTATACATGCCAGAATTAGAGGCAAAAAGAGCGCTCTATGAGCAGATTGATTCAGGTTCTAGATATGGCAAGATTATCGATGAGGAGGTTTAACCCTCCTCATCACTTCGTTGTTACTTCACTACCTACTTAGTGATGATCTCTGGCCCCATCAACGTGGTCGGTAACCATGTTGATACCCAAGGTACGTAAGTTACGATAATCAAGAACAAGAACATCACGCCAACCCACGGCAACGCTGCTTTTACCACGTTCATCATCGACATCTTCGCGACCCCGGCGGTCACAAACAAATTGAGCCCAACAGGCGGCGTTATCATCCCTATCTCCATGTTCACCACCATCATGATACCTAGGTGAATTGGGTCGATACCCAGTGCAATTGCAATTGGGAATACCAACGGCGCAACGATGATCAGCAAACCTGATGGCTCCATGAACTGCCCACCAATCAAGAGTAGAACATTCACCACAATCAAGAAGGTGATCGGACCTAAGCCTGCAGAAAGCATAGACTCAGTGATCATCTGAGGAATGCGTTCCTCTGTCAGTACATGCTTAAGAATCAGAGCATTGGCAATGATAAACAGCAGCATGATCGTCAACTTACCTGCATCATAGAGCGTGTCTTTGGTATCTTTATGGAAGAAGGTTTGGAACACCTTAACCAAAGCAGGCTTTGTATTCTTCTTGTCAGCGAAAGGCCCCATATCTTTATAAATAAAGTTGGCAATAAAGAACGCGTATACCGCTGCAACAGCCGCCGCTTCCGTCGGCGTAAAGATACCGCCGTAGATACCACCCAAAATGATGACAATCAGTAGCAGACCCCAACTTGCGTCTTTTGCTGCTGCGAACATCTCACCCCAGCCCACAAACGGCTGTGCAGGAATCTTCTTAATACGTGCTGCAATGTAGATAGCAATCATCAACATCACACCCGCCAACAGGCCAGGAATAACGCCACCGAGGAACATACGACCTACAGATACATCCGTCGCCGCAGCGTAAACAACCATAACAATTGACGGTGGAATCAAGATACCCAAAGTACCCGCATTACAGATAACCCCTGCCGCGAATTCTTTTGTGTAGCCGTTTTTGATCATACCAGCGATAACAATACTACCGATTGCTACTACCGTTGCTGGAGACGATCCAGATAATGCTGCGAACATCATACATGCCACAACCGACGCCATCGCTAAACCGCCGCGGAACCAGCCGACCATTGCGATAGCAAAACGGATAATACGTTTCGCCACACCACCGGTGGACATGAAGCTAGAGGCCAAGATAAAGAAAGGGATCGCTAAGAGTGTGTAGTGGCCTGCAAATGCATTAAACAGCGTTTGTGCAACCGAAGCTAGTGACGCATCAGAGTGCATCAACAAGAATATGACACTTGATAAACCAAGGGAAATCGCAATTGGTACACCGACCAACATGAAAGCAATTACCATTAAAAATAGAAATAACATTGCCATGTTCAGTCTTCCTTACCGTTAGATTTTGTACCCGACTCGTTCGCCTTATTTTGCTTAGTCGAATCCAATACCGCTGTCGCGTCTTCATCAGAACCCGCTAACACATCAGCTTTCAATGCATCCAGCTCTTCTTCGGCTTCATGGCCTGCAATCATGCGGTCAAGCTTGCCCGTCGCCACTTGATAAGCGATTTGGATGAATCGGAACGTCAGCATAGCCATACCAATCGGCAGCGCCATATAAGGAATAAAACGTGGCAGTTTCTCGTATCGCTCGCCTTCATTCAGCCAGTCAGCAAGAAACTGAAGCATCTCGGGCATTGGAATATCATCGGTCTCGTACCAAGCTCGCTCGGTCGCGAACGGGTACCAGTAATTCCAAGAACCGATAAGAAGTAAGATTGAGAATGCTAGGCAGCTTGTGACGGCGATTAACGCATACACTTTACGTAGCTTTTCTGGGGCAAGGTTGATGATCACATCAACGCCAATGTGGAAGTGTTTTTTAACGCCATAAGATGCGCCCACTAACACCATCCAAGCGAACATGAACACAGTCAGTTCTAGTGCCCACAAGATATTGCCATTGAATGCGTATCTGAATACAACATTGGCAAAAGTAAGTAGCGTCATTGCGCCAAGGAAAAATGCGATTAATGACTCTTCAATCACATCCGTAACTCTTCCGACTTTGGAAAAAAAAGAGGTTTCCAGTGCTGATTCGCTAGAATTTGGTTGTTCCATTTGAGGATTATCCATAATTGACTCCGCTTATAGTTATTTTAATAAGGAGTGGCGAAATGCACGCCACTCCCTTAGCGGTGTTATTGGTTTGAAGCTAACGCTGCATCGATAAGGTCTGAACCGATGTCTTTTTCAAACTTCTTCCATACTGGTTGAAGTGCAGCTACCCATGCTTCACGCTGTTCAGGCGTAAGTGTACGAACCTCACCACCGGCTTCGATGATGTTATTTTTGTTCGCTAGGTTAACTTTTGAAGATTCTGCATTACGTGTTTCAGAGACTTCTTGAACGATAGTGCCAAGCTGCGTACGTACATCTTCAGGTAGGTCTTTCCAGAAGTCGTTTGACGTTACAACTAGGTAATCCAAGATACCGTGATTGGTTTCAGTTACGCCGTCTTGTACTTCAAAGAACTTCTTACCGTAGATGTTTGACCATGTGTTCTCTTGACCATCGATAACCTTAGTTTGCAGGCCACCATAAACTTCTTTGAAAGACATCTTCTGTGGGTTAGCGCCTAGTTGTTCAAATTGAGCCACCAATACGTCTGATGCTTGAACACGGAATTTCAAACCTTCCGCGTCTTCAGGGTTGATAAGAGGCTTATTCGCCGACATCTGTTTCATGCCATTGTGCCAAAACGCTAGACCTTGAAGGCCACGACGCTTCATCGCATTCTTCAGTTTTTCGCCAGATTCTGAGTTTTGGAAACGGTCAACGGCTTCTACGTCTTCAAATAGGAAAGGAAGGTCAAAAATGCGGTATTTCTTAGTGAACTTCTCAAATTTAGACAACGATGGCGCCGCCATTTGAACATCACCATTTAACAGGGCTTCCAGTACCTTATTATCATCGTAAAGCGTTGAGTTAGGGAAAACTTGCATACAAGCTTTGCCATTCATTTCCGTGTTTACTCGCTCTTCCAGTAAAGAAGCGGCAATGCCTTTCGGGTGCTTATCCGTATTGGTTACATGACTGAATTTAATCACGATTTCACCTGGATCACAGTTTGCAGCAGCATTAAAACTTGTGAGCGCCAGAGCAGAGACAGACAGCAGGGTAAGAGGCTTAAACATTATTATTCTCCTTAGTAAACAAAACAGCCCTTCAATGGGAACTGCGTGCTTTCACTAAGGCAATTAGCGCGCCACATTAACACAAACCATTAACAACCCTTCAACCATAAGGCTTCATGATATTTGCCTGCTGCACTCGCCAACTCGCTGCAAAAATCAATGGGTGGGAAATGACACATAGAATATTTGTAAATGGGTGGGAGTTGACCAACGTATCACTAATGGATACGACCGAATGAGGTCTGACCAAGAGCCACATTGCCGATGATGCCTTGAAGTAATTTCGACCTATCCTGTAGAGTGCTGCACAACTTAGTCAGATTTACAGCCCCACTACTTACCAAGAGTTGATACTAATGAGTCAGATCTACCATCACCCAGTACAAATTTACTATGAAGATACCGATCACTCAGGTGTGGTTTATCACCCTAACTTTCTAAAATACTTTGAGCGTGCGCGCGAACATGTCTTGGGTAGCGATAAACTGGCGGAATTGTGGAACGAGCACGGACTAGGTTTTGCGGTCTATAAAGCCAACATGACTTTTCAAGATGGTGTTGAATTCGCTGAGATCTGCGACATCCGAACCTCTTTTGAACTCGATGGCAAATACAAAACGCTATGGCGACAAGAAGTGTGGCGTAAGAATGCGACCAAGCCTGCTGTGATTGGTGATATTGAAATGGTCTGTCTTGATAAAGACAAGCAACTGCAGCCAGTACCCGCTGAAGTATTAAAAGCGATGCTTGGAGAGTCGAGCTAACTTCACCTCACCAAGCTAGCTTAAAAGAGGTGAGACGACGAAAAGGTTCTCACCTCTATCTGCATGGGTAGCAAGTTTCCGCCAAGTGTAACCGCAAAGCGATACTGTTCGTCCAGCCGCCCTAAGCAACACTGCCAATCTGTAGAACTATCGGTTTTCTCAGTAACATCCAACCCAACTCCACTGTATATGCTGATTTCACCATGCAATCTAATTTCATCCTGCAAGTTTGGTTGAAAATCCGAAGCGTGAATTGGCAATGTTTGCTCCGTCAGATTGGAGAATTCGAACGAAAAGCTTCGCAACGATGTGGCCAGCCCCTTACCCGTCGCTTTGATGTACGACTCTTTCAACGCCCACAGATCGAAAAAACGCTCTCTCTGTTCTTCTTTGCTGAGCTCAAGTAAATCCGCCAATTCTTTATCTGAAAAGTAGTGCTTCATGATCGAGTCGATATTGGTCGAACTTCTTGCGTGTTCAATATCAACACCCAATTGAACTTGCTTCCCTTCTATCTGGCAAACTGCAATCAACAAATGTTCTTTGCTATGACTAATATTGAAATTTAACCCCGTCTTGAGTTGCTGTTCGACGACTAAACTTGGCTTTCCTTTCTCGCCATATTCAAAGCGCCACGCTTCAGGCATCAAATCAGAATAGCGAGACAGCACCTTTCTAAGGTAATTTCGAACATACAGAGCCTGAATTTGAGATGAGGGCATTCGATAGCGCTCAACTTTGGCTATCTCATCGGCTGTCAGTCTCTTTTTGAGCTGCGATACATTGTCTGGCTGGTCATCTAAATTACTCAGAGAACATAGCCACAAATCAACAACGGAAGTTTTCATTTAACTCGAACTCACTTCTAGAAATCACTCTTCAAAACACGATTGGAACAACCAAATCGAACAAATTTAACTCATCTATGATTTAAGTAAAACCTAGAGAATACGGGAGGGAAACACCCTTCATATACGGGCTTAAAACCAATTTTTTAAATAATAACAAATTAAAACACAGATCACACTTAGCCTTGCACAAGAGGCATCCATTAAATGTTACTTACAAAAACATGACATAGATCTCACCAAATCAAAATATAGAGTAAAAACACTAAATAACAACTCATAACCATTAATTATCAACAAGTTAATGAAATTGAAAATGCAAAAATCAAAACCATGCCAAATTCATCTGGTCTGAACAGATCATAGTGGCCTCTCGGAGCATTGTATCAATAAGTCACCTCGGGTAGCCTGCTCAACCATTAAACAAATTCACGCGTTTTCTTTGCGGATACCGACTTTTCAATTAGTCAGACTTTGAACAGGATTTTAATGGACATCGCCTCAACATTTGAATGCCACCGTCGCGCATGAAACACCTCCCCTACTCTCGTAAGTCAACGCACTTCGAAAGCCTAATTTCTATCTGGTTGCCGCCACTCAGCAACCTGAATTTTCAGCTGCGCTTCCCTAAATCTGTTTCAGATTTTCTTTCTTTAATTTTAAAAGCGCAGCCTCAAAACACGACATCACTTTCTGTGATTTCTAGTGGAGACTCATAATGAGCCAACCCGAGACAAATACACCGGAATCAGTCGACGATACTCGACTGAATAAACGCCTTAAAGATATGCCTGTCGCTATCGTTGGTATGGCGAGCATGTTTGCAAACTCTCGCTACCTGAATAAATTTTGGGACCTTATCAGCGAAAAAATCGATGCGATTA
This sequence comes from Vibrio sp. G-C-1, assembly GCF_021728015.1. Lineage (NCBI taxonomy): Bacteria > Pseudomonadati > Pseudomonadota > Gammaproteobacteria > Vibrionales > Vibrionaceae > Vibrio > Vibrio sp. G-C-1. Next base: position 102,856 of record NZ_JAKKCR010000007.1, read on the forward strand.
CTGAAGTACCAGATACGCACTGGCGTCCAGAAGATTACTACGACTCAGATCGTACTACGCCAGACAAGTCTTACTGTAAGCGCGGTGGTTTCATCCCAGAAGTGGACTTCAACCCTATGGAGTTCGGTCTTCCGCCAAATATCCTAGAACTGACTGATACGTCGCAGCTGCTTTCTCTGATCGTTGCAAAAGAAGTACTTGAAGATGCCAAGCTGCCTGAAGGCTACGATCGCGATAAGATCGGTATCACGCTCGGTGTTGGTGGTGGTCAGAAGATCGCTCAAAGCCTAAATGCTCGCCTGCAATACCCTGTTTTGAAAAAAGTCTTCAAGAGCAGTGGCATCAACGACGAAGACAGCGAAATGCTGATCAAAAAGTTCCAAGACCAATACATCCACTGGGAAGAGAACTCATTCCCTGGTTCATTAGGTAACGTAATTTCAGGTCGTATTGCTAACCGCTTTGACCTTGGTGGCATCAACTGTGTGGTAGATGCTGCGTGTGCAGGTTCTCTAGCCGCAATGCGCATGGCACTGAGCGAGCTGGTTGAAGGCCGCAGCGAAATGATGATCACAGGTGGTGTGTGTACTGATAACTCGCCAACCATGTACATGAGTTTCTCTAAAACACCTGCATTTACCACCAATGAAACCATTCAACCTTTCGACATCGACTCAAAAGGCATGATGATTGGTGAAGGCATCGGTATGGTTGCTCTGAAGCGCTTAGAAGATGCAGAACGCGATGGCGACAGAATCTACTCAGTGATTAAAGGTGTCGGTTCTTCTTCGGATGGTAAATTCAAGAGTATTTACGCACCTCGCCCTGAAGGACAAGCAAAAGCACTGAAACGTGCTTACGACGATGCTGGTTTCGCACCGCACACGCTTGGCCTATTAGAAGCGCACGGTACAGGTACAGCAGCGGGTGATGTTGCTGAATTTGGAGGCTTAAACTCGGTATTCAGTGAGAACAATGAAGAGAAGCAACACATTGCGTTAGGCTCTGTGAAATCTCAAATTGGTCACACCAAATCAACCGCGGGTACTGCAGGTTTAATCAAAGCTGCATTAGCACTGCACCACAAAGTACTGCCGCCAACGATCAACGTATCGGCTCCGAATCCTAAACTGGATATCGAGAACTCTCCGTTCTACCTAAACACACAAACGCGTCCTTGGATGAAACGTGTCGACGGCACACCACGCCGTGCAGGTATCAGCTCATTCGGTTTTGGTGGCACTAACTTCCACGTTGTATTGGAAGAGTACACACCAGAGCACGCTCGCGGTGACAAATACCGTCAGCGCCAAGTGCCGCAAACGCTGTTATTCAGCGCAGAATCTCGTCAAGCACTGATCAATGAGCTCAAGCAGGTTTCAACTCAAGCTGCAGACGCTGCGTTCAAACTGGAAGCGCTTGCTGAACAACACGCTCTACGCGAAGTTGATGCTAAGCATGCTCGTATTGGTTTAGTTGTCACTGACCAAGCAGACCTTCAAGCGCAACTGACTCAAGCGGTTTCTATGCTTGAGAGCCAAACCAAAACACATTGGCAGATGCCAAACGGTACTAGCTACCGTGAATCAGCACTGATTGCTGAAAACGGTGCTGGTAAAGTGGCTGCATTATTTGCAGGTCAAGGTTCGCAATACCTAAACATGGGTCGCGAGCTTGCTTGTCATTACCCTGAGATGCGTCAACAGCTTGCTCAAGCGGATCAGGTATTTGGTCAACACAAGAAAACGGCTCTGTCGCAAATTCTGTTCCCAATTCCAACCTTCACACCAGAAGCAACCAAAGCTCAAGAAGCGGTGCTAACCAACACGGCCAATGCGCAAAGTGCGATTGGTACTGTGTCTATGGGTCAGTTCGACATCATGACTCAAGCTGGCTTCAAAGCCGACATGGTCGCAGGCCACAGCTTTGGTGAGCTAAGCGCACTATGTGCATCGGGTGTTATCTCGCAAGACGATTACTACCAGCTAGCTTTCGCTCGTGGCGATGCGATGGCGGCGATACCAGAACAAGGCGACAGCGGTACTATGTTTGCGGTCATCCTAGACGCAGACAAGCTTCCAGCCGTTGAAAGCTGCATCAGCCAATTCGAAGGTGTGAGCATTGCCAACTACAACGCTCCGACTCAATTGGTTATTGCAGGTCCAACAGCAACCGTTCAACAAGCAGCACAGGCGCTAACAGAACAAGGCTTCAAAGCGATTGCTCTGCCAGTATCTGGTGCTTTCCACACACCACTTGTTGCTCACGCTCAAAAGCCATTTGCTGCGGCAATTGATAAAGCTTCATTCAGCGCTCCAACGCTGCCGCTTTACTCAAACGCAACAGGCAAGCTGCACAGCAAAGACGCGAAAGCGATTAAGAAAGCATTCAAACAGCACATGCTGCAATCGGTTCGTTTCAGCGAACAAATTGAAGCGATGTACGAAGCAGGCGCGCGCGTATTCGTTGAGTTCGGTCCGAAAAACATTCTTCAAAAGCTGGTTGAAAAAACATTGGCTGATAAGAACGAAGAGCTTTACGCAATCAGCATCAACCCAAGCCCTAAAGGCGACAGTGACCAACAGCTTCGTTTAGCTGCGGTTCAACTGTGTGTGGCAGGTGTTTCATTAGACAACATTGACCCTTACCAAGCTGACATTGCTGAACCTGCAAAGGCATCACCAATGAACATCAAGCTGAATGCAACCAACTACATCAGCCCAGCTACTCGTAAGAAAATGGATCAATCATTAGCTTCGGGCAACGTCACCGAAAAGACTGAGATTGTTGAAGTGAAAGTTGAAGTCGAGAAAATCGTGGAAAAAGAAGTGATTAAAACAGAAATCGTTGAAGTACCTGTGGCTGCTCCTCAAGCTTCAAATGTACAACAGTCAACTGCTCCAGCACCAAGTGCACAAGTAGTAACAGCAGCTCAGCAGCCACAAGTGGCGCAACCTGCACCAGCGACTATCCAGCCAGCAGCTCAAGTAACGGTTGATGAGTCTTCACTGCAATCGTTCTTCAATGCTCAACAACAAGCAGCAGAAGTACATCAGCAATTCTTGGCGATTCCTCAGCAATACGGTGACACATTCAATACCCTAATGTCTGAGCAAGCGAAAATGGCAACAGCAGGCGTAGCAATTCCTGAGAACCTGCAACGTTCTATGGAAATGTTCCACCAGCACCAAGCTGAAACGCTAAAAGCTCACGCTCATTACCTAGAGATGCAAGCACACAGCAACAACTCAGCACTTAATATGCTGACGCAAGGTTCAGTACAAACGGCACAACCAACCTTCGTTGCTTCTGTAAATGCTCAGCCAGCGATTCAAGCTCCAGCTACTCAAACTACTCCAGCAGCTACCGTCCAACAGCCTGTAGCTCAAGTACAGTCGGCTCCTGTACAAGCTGCGCCAGTTCAAGCTCAGTCTGTTCAAGTTACACCAGTACAGAAAGCAGCTCCTGCACCACAAGTAGCGGCTCAAGCGGCAGCGTCTGTTGCAGCTCAACCTGTGCCAGTTAAAGCGCAACCAGCTCCTGTGGCTGCACCAGTAGCAGTACAAACAGCCGACGCTGAAAAAGTGATGCTAGAAGTCGTTGCCGAGAAAACGGGTTACCCAACGGAGATGCTTGATCTAGAAATGGACATGGAAGCAGACCTTGGTATCGACTCAATCAAGCGCGTAGAGATCCTTGGTACCGTTCAAGACGAAATGCCAAACCTACCTGAGCTGAACCCTGAAGATTTAGCTGAGTGTCGTACTCTTGGTGAAATCGTCGAGTACATGAACAGTAAAAGCATGAACAGCAAGATGCCAGCATCAGCGCCTGTGGCAGCACAGCCAAGCGCAACTGCTGCTGTTCAAGCAGCTAACGGTCTTGATGCGAAAGTCGTTCAACAAACCATGCTAGAAGTGGTTGCTGAGAAGACAGGTTACCCAACTGAAATGCTTGATCTAGAAATGGATATGGAAGCAGACCTTGGTATCGACTCAATCAAGCGTGTTGAGATTCTTGGTACGGTTCAAGATGAACTGCCTACTCTTCCGGAGCTAAACCCTGAAGACTTAGCTGAGTGTCGCACTCTTGGCGAAATCGTTGACTACATGAACAGCAAGCTTCCGGCTTTGGCACCTGTAGTCGCTCAAACTGCAGCAACTTCAGTTCAAGCAGCTAGCGGTTTAGATGCGGCTGTCGTTCAGAAAACCATGTTAGAAGTAGTCGCAGAGAAGACGGGCTACCCGACTGAAATGCTAGATCTAGCAATGGATATGGAAGCTGACCTTGGTATCGACTCAATCAAGCGTGTTGAAATTCTAGGTACGGTTCAAGACGAGCTACCGACTCTTCCAGAGCTAAACCCTGAAGACCTCGCTGAGTGTCGCACTCTAGGTGAAATTGTTGACTACATGAACAGCAAGCTTCCAGCTTCTGCTCCAGTAGCGGCTCAAGCATCTGCACCAGCGCAAGCAGTATCAAACGGTTTAAACGCAGAACAAGTTCAAGGCACAATGCTGAGCGTAGTAGCGGATAAAACGGGCTACCCAACAGAAATGCTAGACCTAGCAATGGACATGGAAGCAGACCTTGGCATCGACTCAATCAAACGTGTTGAGATCCTTGGTACGGTTCAAGACCAGCTACCAACATTGCCAGAGCTAAACCCTGAAGATCTAGCTGAGTGTCGTACACTAGGCGAAATCGTTGCTTACATGAACAGCAAGCTAGGTGCTAATGAAGTTCCTAACGCAGCACCTGCTCCAGAAGCAGCTACAGCCGCTGTAGAAAGTGCGAGCAATGACCTAAACCCTGCTCATGTTCAATCAACAATGATGGAAGTGGTTGCTGACAAAACAGGTTACCCAGCAGAAATGCTCGACCTAGCGATGGACATGGAAGCAGACCTTGGTATCGACTCAATCAAACGTGTTGAGATTTTAGGTACAGTTCAAGACCAGCTACCAACGCTGCCAGAACTAAACCCTGAAGACTTAGCTGAGTGTCGTACGCTTGGTGAAATCGTTACTTACATGCAAAGCAAGCTATCCGCTGCTGCACCCGTAGCGACTCCAAAAGCTGAATCAGTAACGCCTATCGCAGAAACAGCGACAGCGGAACTTCCTCCACACAATGAGGTAGCGCTAAAAAAGCTACCAGCGGCAGATAAACTCGTCGATTGTTTCTCAAAAGACGCTTGCGTCGTGATCACAGATGATGGTCACAACGCTGGTGTTCTAGCAGAAAAGTTGACCGCTAACGGCATTCAAGTTGCCGTAGTGCGTAGTGCCCTTTCTGCCGCGTCACCTTTAAACAGTGAAATCGCAAGCTACACACTCAACAGCGTCGATGATGCTGGTGTGACTGCAGTTATTAACGACATCGAAGCAGACCTTAAAACGTCAAACAAAGTGATTGCTGGCTTCATTCATTTACAAGCTATCGTTGATGCGAAACAAAGCAACGAGCAAGCGGTTAACTTGAATGCAGACTCCAGAGCTTCACTAACCACAGCGTTCTTATTCGCGAAGCACCTAAATGGCCAACTGAATGCCGTTTCTGGTCGTAGTGTGTTCTTCACACTAAGCCGTATCGATGGTGGCTTTGGTTACCTAGATACTAAGCAACTAGCGAATGCAGAACTCAACCAAGCCGCGTTGTCTGGTCTAACTAAGACACTGAGCCATGAATGGTCAAACGTGTTCTGCCGCGCATTGGATGCTGACGCTTCTATTGATGCTCGTCACCTAGCTGAAGCTATCACAGGTGAACTGTTCGATATCGATACCAACACGGTTGAAATCGGCCTTAGCCATGCAGAAAACGGGGAATCTGGTCGTGCAACATTGATTGCGGCAACACCAGGAGCTACACAAACGAAGAACAAAGGCGCTCAACTCACCAAGAGCGACAAAGTTCTCGTAACTGGTGGCGCTAAAGGCGTGACGTTTGAATGTGCACTGACGCTTGCTAAGCAATGTAAGTCTCACTTCATTCTTGCAGGTCGTAGTAAGCATATTACTTCAGATGAGCTACCTCAGTGGGCACAAGGCAAGCAAGAGAAAGAGCTAAAACCAGCGGCTATTGCTCACCTACAAGCAACAGGTGACAAACCAACGCCAAAGAAAGTTGATACCTTGCTAAAACCTGTATTGAGCAGCCTTGAAATCAACGCAGCACTTGCCGCTTTCAACGAGATTGGCGCGAGCGCTGAATACCTAAGTCTAGATGTATCGAACCATGAGTCAGTAGCGAAAACGCTGGCGAATTTCGAAGGCATCACAGGTCTGATCCACGGTGCAGGCGTACTGGCTGACAAGCACATTCAAGATAAAACACTTGATGAACTGAACATGGTTTACGGCACGAAAGTGGGCGGGCTAGAAGCGGTTCTTGGTGGTCTTGATAGCAGCAAGCTAAAACTGATTGCGATGTTCTCTTCGGCGGCGGGTTTCTACGGAAACACTGGCCAAAGTGATTACTCGATGTCTAACGAGATCCTAAACAAAGCGGCTCTACAACTGTCTGCGCGTAACCCTCAAGCGAAAGTGATGAGCTTCAACTGGGGACCATGGGACGGTGGCATGGTCAACGCAGCACTGAAACGTATGTTCACAGAGCGCGGCGTGTACGTAATTCCTCTTCAGGCAGGTGCAGAGCTGTTTAGTTCTCAACTACTGAACGAAACTGGCATTCAATTGCTGGTTGGCACGAGCATGCAAGGTTCTGACAACAAGGAAGCTGCTGTAAAAAAGCTTAATGCGGAGTCTGTGCATCTTGCAAAGAGTCCGCTGAATACAAGCATCACTGTGACACGTCATCTTGATCCGAAGGCATTACCTTTCATTCAAGATCACTGCATTGCAGGTAACCCAGTGTTACCGACAGTGTGTGCCATCCAATGGATGCGTGAAGTCGCAGAGCAACTGTTAGGGGTGAACGTTAGCGTTCACAACTACAAACTGCTTAAGGGTGTGATTTTTGATACTGATGAAGTGCTAGAGCTAACGCTTGTCTTGTCTGCAGACACTAAAAAGCCGTCTTCTGATGCTAAATCAAAAGATCAGCTAAAAGCGGTGATCAGTTGCCAAGGGCGACCACAGTATCAAGCTCAGTTGCAAGTTGCCTCTGTGCAAGTATCTGAAGATGTTCAACAAGCGTCAGTAGAACGCTTTGAGGCCAACACTTCAGCACCTGTAACAACGGCACAAGCTCTATACAGTGACGGCACTCTGTTTCATGGACCAAGATTGCAAGGTATTACTTCAGTGGAACGCTTTGACGACTTAGGCTTATTGGCTCAGTGCCAACTACCTCAGATTGAAAACAGCGACTGCGGATCATTTATTCCGAAGCAAGGTTTTGGTGATAGCCAGCCATTCGCGGAAGATTATTTACTGCAAGCCATGCTGGTATGGGCTCGATTGAAATACGGCGCGGCAAGCCTACCGTCTGCAATCGGTGAGTTTGTTTGTTACGCACCGATGCACAATGGCGACCAAGGTTGGCTAGAGCTGAGCGTGATAAAAAGCACGGCTCGTTCGCTGCAAGCTGATATCTCGCTTTACCACCAAGATGGTCGTTTAAGCGCGGTAATGAAAGGTGCCAAAGTCACCATCAGCAAGAGCTTAAATGACGCATTTTTACCAAAATCTAGCTCAGCAGTGTCGAAGAAAGAGGCGACTAAGAACCCAGAAAAGGAGCAATTGTCATAGTGACTGTTCCTACTAATAAAGCGATGCCATTGCGCATCGCTCTTTTAGCTCAGCCAGCAAACGCGGTTGAGCTTTCTGCCGACTTATCACCTTCGCTTCCAGAGATGGTTACTGTTGTGGTTGATGGCAATTTTAATCAAGCACTTAGCCGTGCTATTGAGACTGTAAATCAAGGCACTGCTGTTAAACTCTGTTTGGATTCTCACTCACCATCATTGTTGATGTTAAGTGCGCTGAATGCTGCTCAGAATAAGATTCACCCACACGCGAATTTGGCGGGCTTTGTTGAAGCTCTCGATCTAGATAATGGAGATAGCGTTCAGCTTGCTCTGGATATGTCACGCCGCCCCGCTTCAGATTTAAGCCATCAACAACAATACTCAACCCTATCTGCTTCGCAGCAGTTTAATGAGTTGTTGAATATGATTGAGGCAATATCGAGCCGTTCATTGCCGAGCCATTACTGGTTCACTGAGCCGAACAAAGCACGTGTTGCTGCGTTAACCTTCAGCGAAGAAAACCAGAAATCCACCAGCCTGATATTGACTCAAGCGACCGGTTTGCACGAACCAAAACCATTGCTATCCAGCGAACGTTTGATGTTTGTGGTTTCTGGCTGCGAGCAAACTGAATTGGTTTCTCAGTTAACCTCGTTAAGAGTGGAGCTTCAATGCGTTAACGAAGCGGCAGACAGCGAACTTGCTATCGCCACCCTGATGCATTCAAACCTAAGTCACTTCCAAAGCGTTCAGCACAATGCTGGCCGTGGGGCGAACATAGTGATTCAAGCCGCTTCAATTGATGCTGCAATACAAGAGATCACAGCGCTAGAAAATGCGTTGCCAAAAGTAATTGCTGACAATAGCCAATACAAAACGCCAGCGGGCAGTTGTTTCTCACCGAAGCCTCAAAGCAAAGGTGGCGTTGCATTTGTTTACCCTGGTGTTGGCACGGTTTATCCCGGTATGTTGCGCGAATTTCACCACCATTTCCCACAGTTATTTGCTCGCTTAGAACGCGAAGGTAACTTGAAAGAGATGCTACAGGCTGAAAAAACCTACGCTGACGACGCGCAAGAAATGTCGCTCAGTGAGCTGGCAATTGCAGGTGTGGGCAGTAGTTATCTGTTAACACAACTACTGTGTGATGAATTCAAAGTGCAGCCAGACTTCGCCTTGGGTTACTCCAAGGGTGAAGCTTCCATGTGGGCGAGCTTGAATGTTTGGAAAAACCCACATGCGCTGATTGAGATGACTCAAACTAGCCCTATTTTCACGACGGCTATTTCTGGCGAACTCACCGCAGTACGTCAAGATTGGCAGCTGAACGGCGACGAAAGCATCCAATGGAATAGCTTTGTGGTTCGAAGTGATGCACAAGCGATTGAGGCTCTGTTACCAGAATTCCCACGCGCTTATCTCGCTATCATCCAAGGTGACACTTGCGTACTGGCAGGTTGTGAAAGCACCTGTCGTGCATTGCTCAAGAAACTGGGTAAACGTGGCATTGCCGCTAACCGTGTTACCGCAATGCACACTACACCAGCATTGAGCCAACATAGCCAAGTGCGTGAGTTTTACACGCAACCACTGTTCGACGAATTGCCAAAGCATATCCGCTTTATCAGCGCAGCAGGTCTACCGACTGGCGCACCAATCAATATAGACAGCGACAGCATCGCCCTTTCGATTGCCGACACCTTCTGTTCAACGTTAGATTTCACCGCGTTGATCCAAAGTGCACGTCAACAAGGTGCGCGTCTGTTTGTCGAAGTAGGTGCCGATCGTCAAACCAGCACATTGATCGACAAGATCAATCGTAGCGACAACGTAGCCGACCAATACTGCACAATCGCTTCCAATGCCAAAGGCGGTGACGATGTTGTCACGCTCATCAAATGCATTGGTCAGCTCATTACTCAACAAATTCCACTGTCTGTCGAGCCACTTATTCAAGGGCTAGAACAACAGATCACCACCGCTAAGCAATTAAGTGGTGTGTTTCAAGGCAGCGCAGTGAATCATCAAGGAGAGCTAGTATGAGTTCTCAATCGAAGCCATCTCAATATCAAGCTCAAGCTCAGAACAAACAGCAAGTGAAGTGCAATAAGATCGCGATTGTCGGTATTGCTAACCAATACCCAGAAGCGGATACGCCAAAAGATTTTTGGCAAAACTTGCTGAATAAAAAAGATTCTCGAACCACATTAAGCGCTGAAAAGTTAGGAGCTAAACCTGAAAGCTATCAGGGCGTGCAAGGCGAATCAGACCGCTTTTACTGTGACAAAGGCGGCTACATCGAAAACTTCAATTTCGATAGCAATGGCTACCGCTTAACAGCAGAATCGTTCAACGGCGTAGATCAAAGCTTCCTATGGGCTTTGGATACCAGTCGTAAGGCTTTAACCGACGCAGGTATTGATCTGAATGCCGATGTTTTAGAGCGCACAGGCGTGATCATGGGTGCCCTTTCGTTCCCAACGACACGCTCAAACGACTTGTTTCTGCCGATGTATCACTCAGTGGTCGAGAAAGCACTTAAAGATAAATTGGCTAATGACCAATTTTCACTGCTACCAACCAATGAAACCGCGCAAGATCTCAACCCTATCAATGGCGCTGCAGCACACAACGCCTCTAAGTTAGTGGCTGATGCGCTAGGTTTAGGCAACGTGCAACTTAGCCTAGATGCGGCATGCGCAAGCTCAGTGTATTCATTGAAGTTAGCGTGTGATTACTTGAACACGGGCAAGGCCGACATGATGTTGGCAGGCGCGGTATCAGGTGCTGACCCATTCTTTATCAACATGGGTTTTTCGATCTTCCACGCTTACCCTGACCACGGTGTTTCGGTTCCGTTTGATAGCAACAGTAAAGGTCTGTTTGCTGGCGAAGGTGCCGGTGTTTTAGTCCTAAAACGCTTAGCTGATGCAGAACGTGATGGCGACAATATCTATGCAGTTGTCAGCGGTATTGGCTTGTCGAACGATGGCCGTGGCCAGTTCGTATTAAGCCCAAACAGCAAAGGACAAGTCCAAGCCTTTGAACGCGCTTACGAGGCTTCAAACCTAACACCAGACAGCATTGAAGTGATTGAGTGTCACGCAACTGGCACACCATTAGGTGACAAGGTTGAGTTAACCTCAATGGAGCGTTTCTTTGCTGACAAATTGAATGGTTCTAACCCGCCATCGATTGGCTCTGCGAAGTCAAACCTCGGCCACTTACTGACTGCGGCGGGTATGCCGGGGATCATGAAGATGATCTTTGCGATGAAAGAAGGCGTGCTTCCTCCAAGTATTAATTTGGACAAGCCCCTATCGTCGCCTGAAGGTTTATTTGGCCCACAGACTCTGCCAACGCAGGTTCAACCTTGGCCAAGTAAAGCGGGTAACTCAGAGCGCTGCGCGGGTGTTTCTGTATTTGGTTTCGGTGGTTGTAACGCTCACTTACTGCTTGAAGCGTATTCAGACACGAGTCATGTAACCCAGACTTTAGAGTCGGCATCTCCAAGCCTACAACCGTCTAATTTAAGCATTACTGGCCTAGCGTCTCACTTCGGTTCTCTGCAAAGTATCAACGCGCTGAGCACTGCAATTGAAACCAACAACGATGCTTTCATTGCTTTGCCTAAGAAACGCTGGAAAGGCTTAGACCAACATCCAGAACTACTGAATCAGTTTGGTTTACACGGCATTCCAAACGGAGCGTACATCGATCAATTCGATCTCGATTTCCTACGCTTTAAAGTGCCGCCGAATGAAGATGACCGTTTGATCTCTCAGCAGTTGCTACTGATGAAAGTTGCAGACGAAGCGATCAAAGATGCCAAGCTTGTGGCTGGCCAAAAGGTTGCAGTTTTAGTTGCGATGGAAACTGAGCTTGAGATGCACCAATTCCGTGGACGCGTAAACCTGCATAGCCAACTGGCGGACAGCTTTGCCAACATGGGTATTGAGCTAACACAAGACGAATACCAATCGCTAGAAACCATTGCGATGGACAGTGTGATGGACGCAGCCAAGCTGAACCAATACACCAGTTTCATCGGCAACATCATGGCTTCGCGTATCTCTTCATTGTGGGACTTTAACGGCCCTGCCTTTACGATTTCAGCCGCTGAACAATCAGTTGCACGTTGTATCGATGTCGCGCAAAACCTGATGTCGCAAGAATCCATGGACGGAGTCGTGGTTGCAGCCGTTGACCTTAGCGGCAGTGCAGAACATGTGATTCTGAAGAACAGCGTCAGCCCAGTGTCACTTGCTCCAAAATTCGGACAACCGCAAGACTGCAGTTGGAATGTGGGCGAAGGCGCAGGTGCGATTGTTCTTGTTGAAGAGAGTCGAGTAGCGAGCAACCAAGATACGGCTTACGGCAGCATCAACGCATTGGCCTTTGGTTCAAGCGAGAATAACAACGCCGTTGCTGATGAGTTACTGACTCAAGTCGGTATGAGCTCGAACGATGTTTCTCTGCTTGAGCTTAACCATGCACCAGAGTCTTCGTCATATCAGTCTTCGTCTCTAAGTTTAGCGAGCACAAGGACGACTCAAGCGAGTCAACGTGTTGGTCATTGCTCTGCTGCTTCTGGCATGGCAAGCCTGCTACACGGTCTGCTCAACCTGAACCTTGAGTCTCTGAATCCAAATATCAGCTCTAAGAGCGCGATTGTTGCCAACATAAGCGAAGGACAATGTTCACAGCTGCTACTAAGCCAATCGCGTGTTGAATCTCAATCACTTTCTGTTCGTTTAAGCAATGAACTGGCAAGTGATGCTAAGCGTCAATTGGTTAAACAAGTGACTCTTGGTGGTCGCGATATTTATCAACATATTGCCCAAACTCCAGTGACCAACTTGGCAACGATTCAACATAAAGCTTCTGGTAAACAAGCGGCAAGAGTGGCGTCAGTTCCAACGACAGCAAGCATTCAAACTGCCCTTGCGCAAAAAGAGTTAGAGAAGAAAGCATTAGCGCAGAACGCGGTAGAGCCAGTCATCGAAACTCCTACATCAGTATCCCCTACTCTGGCGCCAACTCGCCACAGTCAGCTAACAGGTAACCACAGCAATATGACTCATGTCCTATCCGCTAAAAATGGCACGTCTCAAATCGACGCTAATACGGATGCAGCATTACAGCCGTCTGTAACACCACACAACCAAGCTTTTGCTCAAAACCAGCAAGCAGCGCAGCAAGTACACAAAGCATTCCTGCACACTCGTGCCCAAGGCATGCAAATGGCTGATGCGTTATTAAAAGCACAGCTAAACGCAGTGACATCTGGTTTAGATAGCAATGCCCTGATTCAACAAACGACCAGCCAACAAACAAATAGTCAACAAACGACTGGCCAACAAACATCAGCTCAGTCTGTTCAAGCTCAACCGGCTCAGGTTCAGTCAACACCAGTCAACGTACTTGCGACACCAGCACCAGTAAAACCTATCCGTAAGCCTTGCATTTGGGATTACGATGATCTGGTTGAATACGCGGAAGGCGATATTGCGAACGTATTTGGCCCTGATTACGCGATCATTGATAGCTACTCGCGCCGCGTTCGTTTGCCAACCACCGACTACCTACTGGTATCTCGTGTAACCAAGCTCAACGCGACCGTCAACGAGTACAAGCCAAGCACCATGACTACAGAATACGACATCCCAGTTGATGCTCCGTATCTTGTTGATGGTCAGATCCCTTGGGCTGTTGCAGTTGAATCTGGTCAGTGTGACCTAATGCTGATCAGCTACTTAGGTATCGATTTTGAAAACAAAGGTGAGCGTGTTTATCGCCTGCTTGATTGTACGCTGACCTTCCTTGGCGACTTGCCTCGTGGTGGCGATACACTGCGTTACGATATCTCAATCAACAACTTTGCTCGCAATGGCGACACATTACTGTTCTTCTTCTCGTACGAATGTTTCGTTGGCGACAAGATGATCCTGAAAATGGACAACGGTTGTGCAGGCTTCTTCACTGATGAAGAGCTAGCCGACGGCAAAGGTGTGATTCACACTGAAGATGAAATTAAGGCTCGTAAGCTTGCAACTAAGCAACGCTTCGACCCTATGCTGCACTGCCCTAAAACGCAGTTTAACCACCAAGAATTACGTCATCTACTGACTGCTAACATTGCAGAGTGTTTTGGTCCAACTCACCAATCCAATAGCCACCAGCCTTCTTTGTGCTTCAGCTCAGAGAAGTTCATGATGATCGAAAAGGTTAGCCGTGTTGAACCGCAAGGCGGCACATGGGGACTTGGTCTGATTGAAGGTCATAAGCAGCTAGAGCCTGAGCACTGGTACTTCCCTTGTCACTTCAAAGATGACTCGGTAATGGCTGGTTCTTTGATGGCAGAAGGTTGTGGTCAACTGCTTCAATTCTTCATGATGCACCTTGGCATGCATACGCTTGTTCAAAATGGTCGTTTCCAACCGCTTGAGAATGCGCCTCAACAAGTACGCTGTCGTGGTCAAGTTCTACCACAATCGGCAGAACTGACTTACCGCATGGAAGTGACCGAGATTGGTCTAAGCCCTCGTCCATACGCGAAAGCCAACATCGATATTTTGCTGAATGGCAAAGTGATTGTTGATTTCCAAAACTTGGGTGTGATGATCAAAGAAGACGACGAATGTACTCGTTACCTACCTTCTCTAGAAACAGCTGTCGCAACCCCTGTTATCGAAAGCTTGGACCATAAAAGCTTGGGCCATACACCAGCAGTGAACCAACAAGCTTCAGCAAATGCGCCACTGATGGCGCAAATTGAAGACCTAGCAACTGCGCCAAATAAAGGTGTGGTTCCTCTTCAACACGTTGAAGCTCCGGTGACTCCTGATTACCCAAACCGCACACCCGATACGGTCCCGTTCACGCCATACCATATGTTCGAATTCGCGACTGGCGATATCGAGAAATGTTTCGGTCCTGATTTCTCAATCTACCGTGGGATGATTCCACCACGTACTCCGTGTGGCGACCTACAGCTAACCACTCGTGTTGTAGAGATCGACGGTAAGCGTGGCAACTTCAAGAAGCCTTCATCGTGTATCGCAGAATACGAAGTGCCAGAAAACGCATGGTACTTTGATGAAAACAGCCACCAGACTCTAATGCCTTACTCGGTATTGATGGAGATTTCACTGCAGCCAAACGGCTTCATCTCAGGCTACATGGGAACAACACTGGGCTTCCCAGGTGAAGAACTGTTTTTCCGTAACCTAGATGGTAGCGGCAAAATGCTGCGTAACGTCGACTTGCGTGGCAAAACGATCACCAACGATTCTCGTCTGCTTTCAACCGTAATGATGGGCACCAACATCGTACAGAGCTTCAGCTTCGAACTGAGTACTGACGGCGTGCCTTTCTACCAAGGTACAGCGGTATTTGGTTACTTCAAGGGCGCAGCACTGAAAGATCAGCTTGGTTTGGACAACGGTAAAGTGACTCACCCTTGGCACGTTGATAACAACCGCACGCCGGATGTAAACATCAACCTACTAGACAAAACGACGCGTTACTTCAATGCACCCGTTTCTGCTACTGGTGAAGTGCAAGAGCACTACCAACTGGCTGGCGGTCGTTTGAACTTTATCGATACGGTACAGATCACCAGCGATGGTGGTAAAGATGGCCTAGGTTACCTATACGCTGAGCGTACGATTGACCCAAGCGATTGGTTCTTCCAGTTCCACTTCCATCAAGATCCGGTAATGCCAGGCTCTCTAGGTGTCGAAGCGATCATCGAGTTAATGCAAACCTATGCGCTAAACAAAGATCTTGGCGCTGGTTTCCGCAATCCGAAATTTGGTCAAATCCAATCGGAAGTGAAATGGAAATATCGTGGTCAGATTAACCCTCTGAACAAACAGATGTCTCTGGATGTACACATCACTGCGATTAAAGATGAAGACGGTAAACGCATCATCGTTGGTGACGCAAACCTAAGCAAAGATGGTCTGCGTATTTACGAAGTGAAAGACATCGCGATTTGTATCGAAGAAGCCCCGGCTATCGATAAAGCTTAAGCCTGACACGGGACTAGGAAAGAAATAATTATGACAACTCAAACCACTATCAATAACGAAAAGCTATCTCCGTGGCCTTGGCAGATCGAAGAGAACACAACGCGTTTCGATAACGCAGCAATGTCGACAATCTTGAAAGATTTAAGCCTTGCTTGTTACGTTGTGAACCACCCAGAAAAAGGCTTAGGCGTAAGCCAACAAGCGGAAATTACATCGGGCGATTCAGCAAGTTCGGCGAACAACCAACCTGTTAGCGCATTTGCTCCAGCTCTTGGTACACAAAGCCTAGGCGACGAAGATTTTCGTCGCTGCCACGGCGTGAAATACGCTTACTATGCTGGCGCAATGGCAAACGGCATTTCATCTGAAGAGTTGGTGATTGCGCTTGGTCAAGCTGGCATTCTTTGTTCATTTGGCGCGGCGGGCTTAATCCCGTCTCGCGTTGAGCAAGCGATCAACCGCATTCAGGCTGCATTACCAAACGGTCCTTACGCGTTTAACCTGATTCACAGCCCAAGCGAACCCGCGCTAGAACGTGGCAGTGTTGAGCTGTTTTTGAAGCACAAAGTGAAAACGGTTGAGGCTTCTGCCTTCTTAGGTCTAACACCGCAGATCGTTCACTACCGTGCCGCGGGCCTTAGCCGCGATGCACAAGGTGAGATTCAGATTGGCAACAAAGTTATTGCTAAGGTAAGCCGTACTGAAGTCGCAAGTAAGTTCATGCAACCTGCTCCTGTGAAAATGCTGCAAGCTTTGGTTGATGAAGGCCGTATCACAGCAGAGCAAATGGAACTGGCACAGCTGGTTCCTATGGCTGACGATATTACTGCTGAAGCCGATTCTGGCGGGCACACAGATAACCGACCACTTGTTACTCTGCTTCCTACCATTCTAGCGTTGAAAGAAGAGATCCAAGCTCAATATCAATTCAAAACACCGCTACGTGTCGGTTGTGGTGGTGGCGTAGGTACGCCTGACGCGGCTCTAGCGACGTTTAACATGGGCGCTGCTTACATTGTTACTGGTTCAATCAACCAAGCGTGTGTTGAGGCTGGCGCGAGCGAACACACACGTAAGCTGCTTTCGACAACCGAAATGGCTGACGTAACGATGGCTCCAGCGGCAGACATGTTCGAAATGGGCGTGAAACTGCAAGTGGTTAAGCGCGGCACTTTATTCCCAATGCGTGCGAACAAGTTGTATGAACTTTACACTCGCTACGACTCAATTGAAGCGATTCCAGTAGAAGAGCGCCTGAAACTTGAGAAGCAAGTATTCCGTTCAACACTGGATGATATTTGGGCGGGGACTGTGGCGCACTTTAACGAGCGTGACCCTAAACAAATCGAACGTGCAGAAGGCAACCCGAAACGTAAAATGGCGTTGATCTTCCGTTGGTACTTGGGTCTTTCGAGCCGTTGGTCAAACACAGGTGAACAAGGTCGTGAGATGGACTATCAAGTATGGGCTGGCCCGGCACTTGGCGCATTCAACGCTTGGGCGAAAGACAGCTACCTAGATGATTACCAACAGCGTAATGCGGTCGACCTTGCTAAGCACCTGATGCACGGTGCGGCTTACTTAGCACGTGTTAACTTGCTGACTTCGCAAGGTATCAAGCTTGACCCAGAACTAGCACGTTGGAAGCCGACGCAAAGAATGGCATAGGCATTTCAATACAGCGTTAATTAAGCTCAACGAATAAAAAAAGCGACCTTAACGGGTCGCTTTTCTTTTGGTCATTTTTCTTAAGCTAGCTAAAAGATTAAGACTTCTGCATACGCTTTTTCAGTCGCGCTAAATCAATGGCGCTTGAACGAACCGTTAATTTGATGTGTTCGTAGTCGTACTCTTCTTTAACCACACTCATGTTTGAGCGAATCTCACCGATGATGCCTTGTCCAGAATAAGGGATAGTGATCTCTTCTTCGATCATGCCTTCTTCAGCAACACCAACGATGTACTTGTGCAGCTTCGTAATATCTAGCGGATCACGAGTCGACGTTAGCATCGCATCTGGGAATTCTTCGATCAGCTCTAATTGCTGTTCTTCAGTCAATCTATCGCACTTATTCAGCACTAATAGTTTTTCGCTACCCTCAACGCCCACTTGTGCTAATACGTCGTGTACCACATCAAGTTGTGCGCGGAACGAAACGTCAGAAGCATCAACTACATACAAAAGCAGTGAAGCATCATGCGCTTCTGCTAGCGTTGAGTGGAATGAAGCAACCAGATCGTGTGGCAGTTTCTTGATGAAACCAACGGTGTCTGAAACCAAGATACGAGGCTGAGTAATCGGCTGAAGTGCACGAACCGTAGTGTCTAGCGTCGCGAACAGTTTATCTTCACCCACCACTTCGGTTGCGGTCATTGCACGCATCATCGAAGACTTACCGGCATTGGTGTAGCCAACTAAAGCAACAGTGAAAAGCTCCGCGCGCCTTGTGCGTCGGGTCTTCATTTCATCTTGCACGCTTACTAGCTCACGCTTAAGCGCAGCAATTTGGTCACGTACGTTACGACGGTCTAGCTCTAGTGAAGTTTCACCTGCGCCCTGACCCATTTGACGCTCTTTATCACCCTCAGCCGTTTCACGAAGTCGTGGCACTAAGTAGTTTAGACGAGCGATATCAACTTGCAGACGAGCAGTACGAGTACGAGCGTGACGGCTAAAGATTTCGATGATGATGCCAGTACGGTCAAATACTTCCACACCCAAACTCGCCTCAACAGTACGCATTTGAGATGGGCTTAAATCACAGTCAAATACCACAACATCAGCGGCACCGTATTGGAAGTTGCCCGTTGGAAGATCATCAAAATCTAGCTCATCGATTTCAACATTAAAATCAAACGACTCATCAATAAAGTCTTCATCTTCTGCTTCTTCAATAGAGCCTTGATAACCAGTTAGGTGTGCAATTTCAGCAAGCTTACCGGCACCCAGCACATTCTGTCTTTGAGATGAACTGTGGTGTTGCGATTGTGTTCCGACGACTTTAAACCCTAGGGTTGTCACTAAGCGAGCAAGTTCGGCAAGAGACTCTTTTGCTTCGTCACCTTTAAAATCCGGTGTCGTAATAGAAATAAGTAAAGCGTTATTCGCCGCTGGTTTTGCTGTTAGTTTCATGTATTCTTCTGTTTATGCACCAAGGTGCAACCTAGTTTTTGGTCTAAAGTAGTGTGATCCTACGCGTTTCTACGTCAGCTTTATAGAGCTAAGGGATACTAAATCAAGATATTATTGCAGTAGAAGCATATATATCGTTTATCCCTCTGTTTTTATAAGGGATAAAAAGCAAGTATAGACAACGAAAAAGACAGCATCACATTACTTATGACTAGTTGGTGATACTGCCTTTGATTTAGACATGAACTTTGATTGTTAAACTAACTCAGCAACTAGAAGTTAGAAATCGATTCTCGCTTCGGTTTGAGCATCGAAGAATACCGCTTTGGATAGGTCAAAATGCAGTGGTGCCATTTGCCCAACGGAAACTTCAAATTCTGGCGATAAACGACACGCGACTTCTTGGTCGTTCACTTTAACCATTGCGATGGTATCTGGCCCTGTTGGCTCCAACACTTCCAATTGCAGATCTAGCTTTGTGGTTGCCGACACATCATCACCCTGCTGCTCAGTAATATGCTCAGGACGTAGCCCTATAACCAACTCTTTGCCATCTTGGTCGCGCATACTCTGTGGCAAGCGAATGTGGTGTTCTTGCTCAGCCGTGCCAGTTACTTTGATGATCGGATTCTGTTCATCATCCAAGTCCACCATGGTTTTAATGAAGTTCATTGATGGTGAGCCCATAAAACCCGCCACGAACATATTGTTTGGCTTGGTATAAATCTCTTGCGGTGTGCCTAACTGCTGCAGTTCACCGTCTTTCATTACTGCGATGCGATCCGCCAGAGTCATCGCTTCGATTTGATCATGGGTTACATAAACAATCGTGGTATTCAGCTTCTGGTGCAGACGTTTAATCTGATGGCGCATCTCAACACGCAACTTGGCATCCAAGTTTGAAAGCGGCTCATCAAATAGATACAGCTTAGGACGACGAGCTAGAGCGCGTCCCATCGCGACACGTTGACGCTGGCCACCAGAAAGTTGCGACGGTTTACGATCAAGCAACTGTTCGATTTGCAGCATTTCTGCCACTCGATTGACCTCAGCATCAATTTCTTGTTGCGGCATCTTGCGGATCTTCAAACCGAAAGCGATATTGCCGCGTACCGTCATGTTTGGATAAAGCGCGTACGACTGGAATACCATCGCGATATCGCGATCTTTAGGTTCAACCTGCGCCACGTCTATGCCATCAATTACAATCTCACCTGAGCTAATATTCTCTAGCCCAGCGATGGTGTTCATCAAGGTGGATTTCCCACACCCCGAAGGGCCGACAAGTATCAAAAATTCCCCCGAATCGATACTGATGTCGATGCCCTTTAACGTTTCGTTGTCCGCGTTGCGATAGGTTTTACGGATCTGTTTTAAATCTAATGTTGCCATGGGTAATTATCCTTTTACTGATCCTGCCGTTAGGCCACGAACAAAATATTTTCCTGCGAAGACATACACCAACAGCGTTGGCAGTGCGGCGATGATCGCGGCAGCCATGTCGACGTTATATTCTTTAACGCCAGTGCTGGTGTTGACTAGGTTGTTTAATGCCACGGTGATCGGCTGAGTATCTGAGCCGGAATAGACCACTCCAAACAAGAAGTCATTCCAAATCGCGGTGAACTGCCAGATCACCGTCACCATAATGATTGGTGTCGAGAGCGGTAATAAGATCTTGAAGAAAATCGTAAAGAAGCCAGCACCATCAAGCTTTGCCGCCTTGATCAATTCATCAGGAATCGAGATATAGAAGTTACGGAAAAACAGCGTGGTAAATGCCATACCGTAGATAACGTGCACAATCACCAAGCCGATGGTTGTGTTCGCTAGCCCCATCTTGCCGAGCATAGTTGCCATTGGTAGTAGCACTACTTGGAATGGAATGAAGCAGCCAAATAACAACAAACTAAAGAACAGGTTTGAACCTCTGAATTGCCATTTCGTCACGACATAGCCATTGAATGCACCGAGCAATGTTGAAATCGCAACCGCAGGAATCACCATTTGGAACGAGTTCCAGAAGTAGCCTTTGATGCCTTCACATTTCACGCCCGTACAAGCGGTGTCCCACGCTTTATACCAAGCATCGAACACCCACTCTTTCGGCAAGCTCATCAAGTTACCCGCCTTGATATCAGGCAGAGTTTTGAATGAGGTCAGCACCATCACGAACAATGGCATTAGATACACTAAACAGAAGAAAAGCAGTGCTGAATAGATAAAGATTCGTGCAAAATTGATGTTATTCATCATGACTTTTTCTCCCTAAGTTCAGAGTAAAGATAAGGCACGAGAATCGCTAAGATACCGGCAAGCATCATCATGGCACTGGCGGCACCAAGGCCGATTTGTCCACGAGTAAAGGAGTGGGCATACATGAATAGCGCAGGAAGATCCGATGAATAGCCCGGGCCACCCGCTGTCATTGCGGTCACAAGATCGAAGCTCTTAATCGCAATGTGTGACGTGATGATCACCGCGCTGAAAACCACTGGGCGTAAGCAAGGCAGAATGATTTTGAGATAGATAGTAGGTAAGCTTGCCCCATCAATTTGTGCCGCTTTGATGATTGAAGAATCGATGCCGCGAAGACCCGCTAAGAACATCGCCATCACAAAGCCTGAAGACTGCCAAAGTGCCGCGATAACCAAGGTATAGACCGACATTTCAGAGTTAACTAACCAATCAAATTTGAAGTCAGTGAATCCCCAATCTTGCATCAACTTTTCAATGCCAAGACCCGGATTAAGAATCCATTTCCACGCGGTGCCTGTCACGATGAATGACAACGCCATTGGGTACAGATAGATAGTTCGAATCGCCCCTTCTTGGCGGATATTCTGGTCAAGCAATACCGCCAAACCAACACCAAGCAAGATAGCAATCGCCATGAACAGAAAGCCAAACACACCGAGGTTAGTGATTGAGGTGATCCAGCGATCGTTGTCCATCAGCTTTTCATATTGGGTTAAACCAACGAAGTTAAAGCTCGGCAGAAATCGAGAGTTGGTGAACGACAACGCTGCCGTCCAAAAAATGTAGCCGTAGATACAGACCACGGTTACTAACGCGGTCGGCGCCAGTACAATTTTAGGTAACCAATGTTGCAACCTGTCAGCAAAACTCGGTTTCGGTGCAGGCTGGCTCCTTGTGGGTTTTGGAGTCGACTCAGTCAAAACATGCTCCATAACTTATCCTTGTTGCACAATCGAGCCAATGGCTTACCTTTCGGCACCACATCAGCATCACGCATATCAGAATTGGGAGTGAAGAGTAGATAGGCTCCCTACGAGCCTACCCACCCTGGGGGTTTGGTAAAGCAACACAACCCGTCACTCACGTGCGTTGTGTGTCGCTTATCAAGTTAGATTAGATAGCCGCTTTCACAGCTTTCGCTAACTTAGCCGCCGCTTCTTTTGGATCGGCATCTTTCTCGTTGAAGAAGTTGGTTACCACGTCGTAAATCGCGCCTTGAGCATAACTTGTCGTCGCTAGGCCGTGAGCCATACTCGGAACAAGATCGCCAGATTCAGCACTCGCTTTGAAGGTTGCCATTGAATCCAACGCACATTGGTCGAATTTAGACATGTCCATATCTAGACGTACAGGGATAGAACCTTTGTTAAGGTTGAAGACTTCTTGGAAATCTTTGGTAAGAATGGTTTTCGCTAGATCTTGCTGCGCTTTTTGGTTTTCTTTGTCACTTAACTCAAAGAACGCAAAGCTATCGATGTTGAAAGTGAACTGACCATCAGTCCCCGGTGCTGGTGCACAAATGTAGTCTTTACCTGGTACTTTGCCTGCCGCAGTAAACTCACCTTTCGCCCAATCACCCATGATTTGCATCGCGGCTTCGCCATTGATAACCATTGAAGTTGCGACGTTCCAATCACGACCTGGAGAGTTGCTGTCAATGTAGTCACGCATCTTTTTGAACTTGGTGAACACTTCCACCATCTTGTCGCCAGATAATACGTCCATATCAAGATCAACGAACGCTTTGTTGTAATCTTCACTGCCTAGTACATCGAGAGCCACCGCTTCGAATACGGTTGCGTCTTGCCAAGGTTGGCCACCGTGAGCCAGTGGAATGAAGCCAGCCGCTTTAATCTTGTCTGCAGCAACAAAGAACTCATCTAACGTAGTTGGAACCGTCACGCCTGATTTTTCTAAAACAACAGGGTTAGCCCAAAGCCAGTTAACACGGTGCACGTTGACAGGAACCGCCACATATTCGCCATCCCACTTCATCACTTTAGTCACCACCTCTGGCAGTAACTCATCCCATTGTTCTTGTTTAGCAGTCGCATCGAGAGACGTTAGAAAACCTAAACCACCCCACTCCTGAATATCATGACCTTTGATCTGCGCGGCAGATGGAGGATTGCCCGATACTGCTCGAGTTTTCAAAACAGTCATCGCACTTTCACCGCCGCCACCAGCAACAGCAAAATCTTTCCAAGTATGGCCTTGTTCTTCAATCATCTCTTTCAGTACCGCTGCGGATTTCGCTTCGCCACCGGCAGTCCACCAGTGGAGCACTTCCACTTCACCAGCTTGAGAAAATGTTGAGGCAGCAAGAAGAGATAGAGTAAGTAGGGTTTTATTGATTTTCATTATTATCTTCCATGTTTTAGCGGACTCGACGTCCGGTTCAATAAAGAGTCTACTTATTCTGATTGATAAGATTGAAACAAAAGGTAAGCCCTATGTAACACAATTGTTACATTACACTTCTAGGCCTGTGGGGATATAGACTTTGGCTTCTAAGCCGCCTTGAGAGGAGTTGCGAATAATGAGATCTCCGCCGTGTCCGTGCAGGATATTTCGGCAGATCCCGAGGCCAAGTCCGTGTCCTTGGTCGTCGGTTGCAAGCCTAAAGTAAGGTTCAAAGACCATCTCTAGCTTGTCTTCTGGAATGCCATTACCACGGTCTTGAATAGTCACGACCACCCAAAGCTCATCACCACTAACTTCCACTACGGCAGATGAACCATACTTAACTGCGTTGTCGATTAAGTTGGTCAGTACACGCTTAATCGCCAGTGGTTTCGCGACCAATGGCTCAATGACGACCGGCTCAAACTCTACCTTTGTTTGGTACTGGTTATGAGATTCAATCACAGAGAGCACCATTTCATTGAGGTCAATAATGGCATTATTCTCGTGTAGATCGGTGTCTCTTACCGCTTGCAAAGCACCTTTGACCATCATCTCGAGCTCATCGAGATCTTTATTGAATTTGTCTTTCTTTACTTCACTCTCCAACAACTCTGCACGCAATCTTAGACGTGTTATTGGTGTCTTTAAGTCATGGGAGATCGCAGAAAAAAGGTGCTCTCGGTCGGCAACATAGCGACGAATCCGTTGCTGCATGCGATTAAAGGCTCGGGTTGCGGTGACCAGTTCAGTCGCCCCTTCTTCTTTCAGTTGGGGTTGCTGAATGTCCATACTCATCTCATTAGCTGCTCTTGCTAACTTTTTCAGAGGACGCACTTGGCGACGAATCATCAAGTAAGTTAGAACCAGCAGAATAAGCGTTGAAGAAACTAAGAAGATCACCTGCTCTCTGCCAAGAATCGTATCGTCGAGTTTCACATATGGAGCAGGCAACAATGCCGCAATGTATACCCATTCGTGACTGGTCAATTCGATTTGTACAACCAGAATGGGTGGATTCAGCGGTTCTAACGTTAAAGTATGATGTGCCCAAGATCGCGGGAGATCGCTTAAGTAGATGTCGTTTTTAAGCAAGCGAAGGTGTTCAGGTCGAGAAAAATCCACCCGCACTGACGCCACTTTATTGAGTTTGCTACTCAAAACACTTTCTATCGCTTCAATCGAGGCGGTTTTTAAGCGGGTATCGGGGATCGGTTCGACAATCAAAGCCTCTTTATTGAAAGAAACGAAGAAACGCGTTCCCCCCATATTCCGTATTTGATCCAGCACGATATGACGATATTTAACGGGTAGAGATTGGAAAAAAGTCACCGTTGAAGCAAACATGTTCGCCATGCTCGACGAAGCAGAACGAATCCCTTCCAGCTCTTTGTGTTTTGATTCGCTATACCATATAGACGTTGCGATACCTTGAGCTATCACCACGGCTAACAGCGTCAACAATAAGGTTCTTGCGACTAACGAATTTGGTTTCAACCAACTCATCCAGTTCATACGAGATATTTCATCCGGAATACTTCATTGGAAATACTTTATTAGCATTACTTCATTAACAGTAGGTCATGCTTAGTGTTCATACTGAACCGGCACAGCAAGAATGTAGCCATTGCCACGCATGGTTTTGATGTAGTGAGGGTATTTACCACTGTCGCCCAGCCGACTTCTCAGGCGACTAAGCTGCACATCAATACCACGTTCAAAAGGCAGCGCTTCGCGGCCTCTGGTGGCGAAAGAGATGGTGTCACGATCGAGAACTTCATTAGGACGAGTTAAGAACAACATCAACAAAGAAAAGTCGCTGCCTGACAAGTCCATTTCTTCTGAATTTTCATTGTGGGAGATTCGATGCGCGAGCGTATCGAGCGTCCAATCACCAAAAATAATCTGCTTTGGCAGTGCATCACTTGGCTTGTCATCCACCACTTGAACACGGCGTAGTAGTGCTTTGATACGAGCCATTAATTGGCGCGGACTAAATGGCTTCGCAATGTAATCATCGGCACCAATTTCTAAACCAATAATTTGATCGGTTTCATCCGATACCGCTGTCAGCATGATGATTGGCACATTGGATTGCTTTCGAACTCGCTGACACAAGGTAAAACCATCGTCACCGGGGAGCATAACATCGAGCAGAATCAGGTCTGGATAACCTTGGCTTTGCAGGTGGGTTTCTAATTCAACACCGTCTCCAACAGAAGAGACATCGAAACCCGATTTTGTGAGGTACTCTTCCAGCAGCTCGCGGATTTCTTGATCATCATCCACCACGAGAATTCGAGTATTTGTTGGCATCGCCCAAACCTATTAAATTTACAACTTATTCACATAGTGTATAGGCTGGCCGATTATTTGATTATTGACATGTTTGTAAAGTTAGAAGAACGAACAGATAAAGATCACAACTTAGTGACCTCTATCTGTACTTAGCGACTCAAAGAATCATCGAAGGTTAAGAGGAGCAGCTGATTTCCATGGCTTTGCCCCACTCAGGCGGCAGCGCGGCAAGGTGTTCGTAGTCAGGATGTTCCGCATAAGGGTCTGCCAACACCACCATTAACGCATCAATATCACTACTATCACCACGCTCGGCTTTATCTATCGCAAGCTGAGCTAGGTAATTTCTGAGGATGTATTTAGGGTTCACCTGTCTCATCTTTTCACAGCGCTCTGCCACTGAACTGTCTTCTAATTCGCAGCGTTGTAAGTAGTTATCCATCCATAGCTTTGCTGCCTCGCGGTCGATAATCAAATCAATCACTTCCTGTGGCGGCAAGGTATCCAAGTTCGACAGCGTTCTAAAGAATCTTGGGTAGTCGACTTTGTTTTGCGACATCAACTCAAACATAGATTCAAACAAACGACTGTCACCTTCTTGTTTCGAAAGCAGCCCCAACTTACGACGCATCATCTGACTGAAATAACCATTCATTTGTGGTTCATATTGTTCGAGTGCAGCCTCAAGATCGGCTTTATCCACCAGCGGCGAAAGTGAGTGAGCCAGTGCCGATAGGTTCCACAATCCAATTCTAGGCTGTTGATTGAAAGCATAACGACCTTGGTAATCCGAGTGATTACAGATCAATCTTGGGTCATATTCATCAAGGAACGCGAATGGGCCATAATCGAAAGTTTGCCCGATGATCGACATGTTATCGGTATTCATGACTCCGTGAGCAAAACCATTCGCTTGCCACAGCGCGACCATTTCCGCAGTGCGATCAACAATCTCATTAAACATGGCTGCGTAGGGTTTATCTTCATCGAGGCATTCTGGGAAGTGCCATTCGATGACTTTGTCGGCCAATAATTTATGTTCTGCCAACTGATTGGTATAAAACAGGTGTTCAAAGTGACCGAAACGAATATGTGACTCAGCAGCACGCACCAACAATGCGCCCCACTCTTGCTTCTCACGATAAACCGGCGTATCGCTGGTCATCATCGCCAACGCACGTGTGGTTGGGATATTAAGACCCGCCATCGCTTCGCTACATAGATACTCACGAACCGTTGAGCGAATAACTGCACGACCATCGCCCATACGTGAATAAGGTGTTTTGCCTGCACCTTTTAGGTGTAAGTCGAACGTTTCGCCACTTTTCGCCACAACTTGAGCTAATAACAGCCCTCTACCATCACCTAAGTCCGGGTTATAAGAGCCAAACTGGTGACCTGCGTATTTCATTGCGACTGGCGAAAACTGCTCAGGTTCAACATTGCCAGATAACGTCTCAAGCAATTCCTCGGAAGCGTTTTCAAATGACGGAAAGCCAAGTTCATTCGCAAGATTATGGTTCCATGCGAGCCATTGGACATTGCTGAGCGGTGTAGGTTGAATTGGGGTATAGAACAGTCGAGGTAATGCGGTAAATCGATTGTTAAATGAAATAGAATCCCAGACAGACATGAGAGGCACACTGTAGATAAAAGATGATTTAAGATTATCACAGTTTGATAACAACTTCAGATGAGGTTACGCGATGAGCTTATGAGAGAAGATTGATTAGCTGTTTTACGAAGAGGAAAAGCTAAGTGGCTAGACTGATGAGAAGAGCCACATTCACGAGAGTAAGAGTTCTGACTTTGAAGACTTTTTAACAAGTGTATTCATAATAAAAACTGAAAATATTGAGCCATAAAACTGACTACATTAGAGCAAGAATACCCATTAGAGAAAGGGTAGAGAAAATCCAAGTGCGACTGATAACGCCGAAATTACTGTGTTGAATCATTTCTTGATGCTGCATATGTCTCTCCTCGAGAACGTGATGGTGTAACACCAATATATCGACTTTATGCTGATATCAGCAAGCACATTAATATTAACCTTTTATGACAACACCAAGAAACTTCTGTAACTATTCAACAATTTGATAAATCGAAAGCTATGCTCGACTGGTCGTCGAAAGCAGTGCGCCAGCCCCAATAAAGACACCTCCAGTGACACGATTGAATACCTTGGCTCGGCCTTTAGCAAACAACCAATTTGACGACTTCGCGCCCAAGTAGGCATACACCATTAGCCAAGATAATTCCATCACGGTGAAGGTCAAAGCAAACACGGTGAACTGTGGAACCAGAGCGATCGATGGGTCAATAAATTGTGGGAAAAGTGCGGTAAAAAATAGAATAGCTTTGGGATTGCTCGCGCCAACAATAAAGCCACTGAGGTAATGCTGCACAGCACTTTCTTTAACCGATTTAGAATCGGATTGTTGATTGGATAGGTTGTCGTAATCTTGCTGACTAGAACGTAGAGACTTCCAGCCAAGGTAGATTAGGTAAGCGGCTCCTGTCCATTTAATGACGTTAAACACCACCTCAGACGAAGCGATAATCACACCTAGCCCGGTAAACGATAACGTTAGAATTCCAGTAATCGCAGTTAAGCTACCCAGCGCGGTAAATATCGATAATTTAAAGCCAGATTGCACACCTTTGGTCATGCATAATAAAGAGCTTGGCCCGGGCGAAGCTGTCAAAATCAGCACCGCTAATAAATAA
This sequence comes from Vibrio sp. G-C-1, assembly GCF_021728015.1. Taxonomy (NCBI): domain Bacteria; kingdom Pseudomonadati; phylum Pseudomonadota; class Gammaproteobacteria; order Vibrionales; family Vibrionaceae; genus Vibrio; species Vibrio sp. G-C-1. The sequence continues at coordinate 131,429 of NZ_JAKKCR010000007.1, forward strand.
TAAATCCATGTATCAAAGCTCATCGCGAATTCTCCTTAACTCACTAAAACGACTAAACATTGACCATCAATATGTGATAGTTATTCACATTAAGCAACTAAATAATATGCAACAAATCCTCAACGCTAAGTACGATATCCAAAATTTAGGCAATAAAAAACGCCATGCACTGCTGCATGGCGTTTAAATTAATACAGATAGGGTTTCTTTAATAACGAAGGTAACCCGAATCTAATCAAAGAAGCTTTTTCGATACAAAGCTTAGTCTATACAAACCTTAGTCTATAAAAAACTTAGTCTTTGTAGAGAGAGAACTCATCTGCGCAAGCCACTAGCTGCTCACGAGTGATCATAAATACGCCATGACCACCATTAGAGAATTCAATCCAAGTGAATGGAATCTCTGGGTACTGATCCATCATGTGAACCATTGAGTTGCCCACTTCACAGATCAGAATACCATCATCCGTTAAGTAGTTTGGCGCGTTAGCTAAGATACGACGAACCAGCTTCAGTCCATCAGTACCTGCCGCTAGGCCAAGTTCTGGTTCATGAGTAAACTCTTCTGGCAAGCTGTTCATATCTTCTTCGTCCACGTAAGGTGGATTCGATACGATCAGGTTGTATTTCTCTTTTGGCAAATCACGGAAAAGATCTGAACGGATTGGGAACACTTGCTGCTCCATGCCGTGATCTTGAACGTTCTGCTCAGCAACTTGCAATGCGTCAGTAGAGATATCAATCGCGTCTACTTCAGCGTCAGGGAATGCATGAGCACAAGCAATAGCAATACAGCCACTACCCGTACAAAGGTCCATGATGCGTGTTGGCTCTTCAGTTAACCAAGGTTGGAATTGAGCTTCGATCAGCTCACCAATTGGCGAACGAGGCACAAGAACGCGTTCATCAACGAAGAACTCTAGACCACAGAACCAAGCTTTGTTGGTTAGGTAAGCCGTTGGTGTACGATCATTGATACGCTTGATTACGCGCTCAACAATACGCAGACGTTCGCTGCTCGTTAAACGAGAGTTCATAACATGCGAAGGAACATCAATCGGCAGATAAAGAGTAGGTAAAATAAGTTGTACCGCCTCATCCCACGCGTTATCAGTGCCGTGACCATAAAAAAGGCCCGCTGCGTTAAAGCGACTAACAGTCCAACGAATCACATCTTGAAGCGTGTGTAGTTCTGATACCGCTTCTTCTACAAAAATCTTATCCAAAATTGTCTCCGAAAAGCGCTACAATACTGCTAATTACGTTTCTAATTAGAATTCATAACCTGATGAGCAAAAAAGACACCGACTTCGATGACGATTTCGCCCTATTCAACGATGCAGTAAAGGGCGTTAAAAAGTTGCAACAGGATACCATAGTCCAGCAGCCAAAAAGAAATGCCAAGCAAAAAGAAATTACTCGAACGGCAAGACAAGCCAGTGATAGCGAGTTTTATTTCTCGGATGAGTTCATTCCGCATCTTAGCGAAGAAGGCCCAACACGTTATGCGCGTGATGATGTCTCTAAGTATGAGGTGAAGCGCTTACGTCGTGGTGTCTACGTACCTGATGTGTATCTTGATATGCACGGTATGACTCAACAAGAAGCGAAACGCGAGTTAGGTGCCATGATTGCGCACTGCGTGAAAGAGAGCGTGGCGTGTGCCTGTGTTCAGCACGGTATCGGTAAACACATCCTTAAACAGAAGGTGCCTTTGTGGTTAGCGCAGCACCCTGACGTGATGGCCTTTCACCAAGCACCTTTAGAGTTCGGTGGTAACGGTGCGTTGTTGGTTTTGCTTGCTATTCCAGACAAATAACTCCGACTCTCTATTTCCCCCAACGTCAAAAACAGAAAAGGGCACCTCAAATCATTGAGGTGCCCTTTTCTTTGTTATCTTTCAGCCTACAGGTTAGATAAAACCTCGACTATGGATTGATGTTCCAAAGCAACTCGCCTTTTTGTGTCTCAAGGTCGAATTCAATGCAAGCCAAACCTGACGTCGGAAACATAGGTGGCGCCATGCCCGTTGCAAATTCTGCTGTTAAGTAGCCCACTAGAGGTAAATGAGAAACAAATAAAATGGTCTCTAGTTTTTCTACTTCTGCCATTGCTACGGTCAAATCAAACACGTCGTCGGACATTCCATAAGGCGTAATATCATCACAGGTTTCTACTTTCTTTCCAGAAAACGCCTGAGAGATTTCTAACCACGTTTCTTGTGCCCTTAAATATGGGCTCACAAGCACTTTATCGAATTGACTAATCCCCTGCTCATTTGCAGCTTGAGCCACTGCAAGAGATGCCATTTTCCCGCGCTTGGTTAACGCTCGTTCTGCATCCGAGTCCGCAAAATGTTCTGCTTCACCGTGGCGCATTATGAATATTTTCATGTTCAGTCCTGTCTACGTAACATTTCGAAAATCGATATATCCCATATCAGCGATACGCTACTTAGCGTTTGGCTCTCAAACTAGAGAAACCGCAGTCTATATAAATAATTATATCAAGTCACTTGCTAAAGAGTTCGACTTTCTTAACAATCTTATTAAAAGAAAATAAATCACTGATAAAAATCGATAAAAATGATTTAGAAGTCGCCAAAAAGCTCTTCATATCCCAAAATGTGATCGCAAGGTTTGCACCTCAAATCATCGCGTACATAATTTAAAAACCACCTTCTCTGGAGATGCTTCTGTGCATTTAAGCCCTAATGATGAACATCAATACCGTTACGTAACCTTGGATAACGGATTGCGAGTACTGTTAGTTCACGATCAGAACGCTCAAAAAGCTGCAGCCGCACTCGCCGTTAATGTCGGGCATTTTGATGACCCTACCGACCGAGAGGGTTTAGCGCACTACTTAGAGCATATGCTATTTTTGGGAACTGAAAAGTATCCAAAGGTCGGAGAGTTCCAAAGTTTTATCAGCCAACATGGCGGTAGCAACAATGCTTGGACCGGAACCGAACACACCTGCTTCTTTTTTGATGTTGAATTGAATGCCTTTGAAACCGCGCTCGATCGCTTCAGCCAATTTTTCACAGCACCACTTTTTAACGAAGAAGCACTAGATAAAGAACGCCAAGCCGTTGATTCCGAATACAAGATGAAACTCAACGACGACTCGCGACGCTTGTACCAAGTTACCAAAGAACTGGTGAATCACAATCACCCATTCTCGAAGTTTTCTGTCGGTAATATCGAGACGTTAGGTGACAGAAACGGTGAAACGATTCGACAAGAGATCTTGGCTTTCCACCAGCAACAATATTCAGCCGATCTAATGACGCTGACACTGTCTGGCAATCAATCATTAGACGAAATGCAAAGTTGGGTTGAGGAGCGTTTTAGCTCGATTACCAATCACAAACTACAAGGTAAAAAGGTTGCAGTTCCGATTGTTGGCGAATTAAGCACGGGTGTACAAGTACACGTTAAACCGATAAAAGAAGTACGAAAACTTATCTTAACCTTCCCAATGCCCAGCATGGACGAGCACTATGGGATTAAGCCATTATCATTCTTTGCACACCTTATCGGTTACGAAGGCGAAGGCAGTTTGATGATGCAGCTGAAAGAGAAAGGTTGGATTACTTCCCTCTCGGCAGGTGGCGGCGCAAGTGGCAGTAACTATCGTGACTTCACGATCAGTTGCTCAATGACCATCGAAGGCTTAACCAAAACCAATAACGTCGTTCAAGCAATATTTCAGTACATCAAACTCATTGAACAACAAGGCATCGAAGAGTGGCGTTATCTTGAAAAACGCGCCGTTTTAGAGTCCGCTTTCCGCTTTCAAGAGCCCTCCAGACCGCTCGATGTCGTCAGTCATCTTGTTATCAACATGCAGCACTATCAAGAGCAAGATGTAGTGTATGGCGATTATAAGATGTCGCACTTTGACGAAGAGTTACAACGCTCTTTGCTTCCCTACTTATCTGTCGACAACATGCGGGTCACCATCGTAGCTCAAGGCTTCGAGTATGATAGAGAAGCGAAGTGGTATTTTACGCCCTACTCCGTTACGCCTTTTAGCTCAGAGCAGACCCAATGCTTTACGTGCATCAACCCCGGCTGGATGTTTGAGCTGCCCAGTAAAAACCCATTTATTTGCTACGACTTAGACCCTGCTGAACTCGAAGGTGATGCTAAGCACCCACAACTGTTAGAAGAGCTGGATGGCTTTAAGTTATGGCACCTCCAAGACCATCAATTTCGAGTACCTAAAGGTGTGGTGTATATCGCTATCGACAGCCCACATTCAGTCGCCACCCCGAGAAACATCGTTAAAACACGCTTGTGTGTAGAGATGTTCTTGGACTCGCTTGAAAAAGATACGTATCAGGCTGAGATTGCGGGTATGGGCTACAACATGTATACCCATCAGGGCGGTGTAACACTCACGCTTTCGGGATTCAGCGAAAAGCAACCACAGCTGCTCAATATGATCCTTGAGCGCTTCCAAGCACGCGACTTTAGTCCAACACGCTTTGAAACTATTAAGCATCAATTGCTCAGAAACTGGAATAACGCGTCGCAAGATCGTCCTATTTCGCAGCTGTTTAATGCGATGACCGGAGTACTTCAGCCAAATAACCCGCCTTATTCCGTATTAATTGAAGCATTGGAAACGATTGAGGTCGATGAACTCTCTTCTTTTGTTCAAGCGATTTTGGCAGAACTGCATGTCGAAATGTTTGTGTATGGTGATTGGAAAAAAGCCGATGCACACAATATGGCTGAAACGCTAAAAGATGCATTACGTGTTCAAGACCAAGCTTACGAAGAGTCACTACGCCCATTAATCATGTTGGGTGAAAATGGTAGCTTCCAACGCGAAGTCGTATGTAATCAAGATGATTCAGCCATCGTGGTTTACTACCAATGTGCTGATATTTCACCTAAAAATATTGCGCTGTATTCATTGGCGAACCATTTGATGTCAGCCACCTTCTTCCATGAGATTCGTACCAAGCAGCAGCTAGGCTATATGGTCGGTACTGGTAATATGCCGTTGAACCGACACCCAGGTATTGTGTTATATGTGCAATCACCGAATGCTGGCCCAGCAGACTTGTTAGCCTCGATAGATGAATTCCTCAATGCCTTTTACATGGTGCTGCTGGAGCTTAACGACTATCAATGGCACAGCAGTAAACGCGGCCTCTGGAATCAGATTTCAACGCCAGATACCACCTTGCGCGGTCGCGCTCAACGTTTATGGGTTGCGATAGGCAATAAGGACTTGGAATTCAATCAGAGAGAGCGTGTCTTAGAAGACCTCAAAGGTCTAACACGCTCAGACATGATGCGTTTTGTGGTCAGCCAACTTAAACCTCGCACGGCAAATCGCCTGATTATGCATGCGCACGGTAATGCTCATAATGAGGAAGATAAGTTGTCGGCAGGTGTGGAGATTGGCTCAATTGATGAGTTTCAGTTACGCCCTAAAGACTGTGAGCTTGGCTGATAAAGCTGGAATGAAAATCATAAGGTTGATGTGAAAGCATCAACCTTTTTTCTTGGATGAAGCACAAAATCAGATCTCCTATTACGCTCCTTCGTCGCTTTAGGAGATGACGGTATTTTCGATTGCAATGCATTAACCACAATCCCCTATTAACACTAATAGCTTACTTTCAACCTCTCTTTCGTCACTCCCAAGAGGGAGGAACGACCGAGTTGGGAATCTTCCGACACACCGATAATATCAGGCAAAACACATCCCTCTCCTCGTCATTCCCGAGAAAGAGGAACGACTGAGTCGGGAACCTCCCACACCAAGCAACGCTACCAGACAGAACACATCACTCTCCCACGTCATTCCCGAGAAGGAAGAATGACTGAGTCGGGAATCTCATACCTTTAACACTCGCTCATAAAACAAAAAAGCCCGCATCAATTGCTTGATACGGGCTTGATAATCAATGTGCTATAACGTTACTTGTAGAGAGAGTTACTTATAAAAAGACTCATCCAAACCAGCACGTGTCAGTAGGCCATCGCATGGCGCAAAACGATCACCGTACTTCTTAGCGAAGTCGTTCATCATTTCGACCAATGACTTAATACCAATTTGATCCATGTATCGGAACGGACCTCCTAAGAATGGAGGGAAACCGATACCGAAAATAGCACCAATATCGCCATCACGTGGACTGCGGATAATACCGTCATCCAAACAACGAACTGCTTCGTTTAGCATAGGTAACACACAGCGCATCGCGATATCGTTATCGCTCAACTTAGGATCTGGTTGCAGCTTAAGCAGCTTGTAAACTGACTTATCGACTTCTTTCTTCTTACCTTTGTAAGTGTAGAAACCTTTGCCACTCTTACGGCCTTTACGGTTGTCATTCAAAAGAATATCGAACACATCAGGGCCTTGGAAACGGTCGCCTAGCTCATTCACTAAAATTGGAATAATCTTCGCGCCGATATCAACACCCACCTCGTCTAACAAAGTAATTGGGCCAACCGGGAAGCCGAAGTCCAATAACGTGCTGTCGAGCTTTTCAATCGGCTCATTTGCCAGTAACAGATGCGCCGCTTCATTCATGTACGGAGCAAGAATACGGTTCACGTAGAAACCAGCCGTGTCTTTAACAACAATCGGCGTTTTGCCTTGCTTCTTCGCTAATGCTACAACCGTCGAAATCGTCTCTTCTGACGTAGTTTCATGAGGAATAACTTCAACTAACGGCATTTTTTCTGCCGGGCTGAAGTAGTGAAGACCGACAACGTTTTCTGGTCGCTGCGCCTTCTCCGCAATCTTATGGATTGGCAGTGAAGACGTGTTGGTCGCAAAGATAGTCTCTGGCTTTGCATTGGCTTCAATGTCCGCAACCATTGATTGCTTAAGATCGAGGTCTTCAAATACCGCTTCAATCACCACATCAGTGTGATTAAAGCTCGTAAAGTCGATACCACCAGAAAGCTGAAGCATCTTACTTTCCAGACCAGCTTTAGTCAGAATGCGACGCTTACGCTGCTTATCGAACAACTTAAAGTTGTAGTTCAGCGCGTTCAGAACGCCTTCATTGGATACATCTTTAATGCGAACAGGCACTTTCGCTTTGGCAACGCTAACATGGCTGATACCAGCACCCATAAGGCCACCGCCCAGCACACCAACACGCTTAACCGCTTTGGGTTCTGCGTCTGCGCCGTGCTCTTTTTTCATTTCAGTGGTGGCAAAGAAAATCGAACGAAGGGCTTTGGATTCTGAAGTCATTACCAGTTCAGAGAAACGCTTCGCTTCATACTGAAGGCCTTTATCAAAACCGTTCTCAAGGCCGTAACGAATCACATCAAGAATCGCATCGGCTGCAGGGTAATTACCGCGTGTTTTCTGGTTGGTTTTCTTCGAAGCCTGTTCAAAAATAACCTTACGCCCAAGACCCGTGCGTGAAATAAGTTTCTCTTTGGTCGAAGCTTGGCTTTTAGACGCAAGACGCTTGCCTTTTTTGCCGCCTGAGTTCTTTTCAACAAAGCTCTTAGCGACTTCAAGCAAGATAGTTTCTGGCACACAAGCATCGACAACACCGAGCGATTTCGCTTTCTTAGCGCGCAACTGCTTACCCGTAAGAATAAGGTCAAGAGATGGCAGCAAACCGATAAGGCGAGGTAAACGCTGTGTACCACCAGAGCCTGGTAACAGACCTAACTGTACTTCTGGCAAGCCAAGGCGAGTCTTATCTGAGTCGGTACATACGCGGTAATCACATGCCAGCGCAAGTTCTAAACCGCCACCTAAACATGGACCGTGAATTGCTGCGACTACTGGATATGGAAGATCTGAGAGTGTTTGGAACATCTCCTGCCCTTGACGAGCAAGAGACTGTGCTTCGTCAGCCGTTTTACAAGCATCAAGCATTCGTACATCAGCACCAGCGATAAAGTTATCTGGCTTTAGTGAATGAACGATTAAGCCTTTAACTCGGCTTTGCTTTTCTTTTAACTGCTCGAAGATGGCTTTCATTTCTTCAGCAAAAGCCGCTTGCAGCGTGTTCATTTTCTCGTTTGGCACATCAATCGCTAACCAAGCAATATCTTGCTCATCGATATTAAGAGTAAATGCTGTCGCTTTCTTTTTGGTTAATTCAGTCGCCGACGTTGAATCTGGTTGAGCGACGGTTTCTTTTTCTGTTGTTGCATCAAGAGTCGTAGACATTATTCTACCTCCAAGATCATTGCTGCACCTAAACCACCAGCCGCACACGCTGTGTTCAGTGCCAAGCCGCCACCACGACGTTTCAGTTCACGCAGTGTTTGAGTCATCATGCGCGCGCCAGTCGCAGCAAACGGGTGCCCGTAAGCAATTGAGCTACCCAGCACGTTGAATTTTTCCATATCAATCTCACCGATCGCTTTGTCACGGCCAAGATTCTTCTGAGCAAACTCGTCACTTGCAAACATTTTGACGTTCGCTAGAACTTGGGCTGCGAATGCTTCGTGCATCTCAATCAGTGTTAGATCTGACAACTCTAGACCTGTGTTCTTCAACACTTGAGAGGTCGCGTAGGTTGGCCCCATCAACATATCCGTCTCAACACCAATCGCTGAGAATGCATAACCACGAATATAGCCAAGCACTTCCAAGCCTAGCTCTTTAGCTTTACCTTCGCGCATCAACATCACCGCAGCACCGCCATCGGTAAGAGGTGTTGCGTTGGCTGCTGTTACACTGCCGTACTTTCTATCGAATGCCGGGCGCAGTTTAGCGTAGCCTTCAACCGTTGAGTCGTGGCGAACGTTGTTGTCTTCCGCGAGGTACTTTTTATAAGGCGCTGGGAATGCCGTCATCACTTCATCTTTAATCTTGCCTTCTTTCCATGCTTGAGAAGCCAAAGAGTGAGAACGGTGAGCAAGCGCATCTTGAGCTTCGCGAGTAATACCATGCGTCTTCGCCATCTGCTCAGCCGTTTGCCCCATAGATAAACCGGTCGAGTATTCTGCGACGGCCGGTGGCACTGGCATCAGATCTTTGACTGAAAGTGTTTTAAGAATCTTCAGCTTCTGACCCATGGTTTTCGTTTTACTCAGCGCTAATAAATTTGCCGCTAACTTTTTCGAAACGCCAATAGGCAATACTGAAGAAGAATCCGCACCGCCTGCAATACCAACATCAATCGTGCCAGCCATAATGCTCTCGGTCACGTTAACTGCCGCTTGGAAACTGGTCGCACATGCTCGTGTCACACTGTAGGCATCGGTATTGATGTCCATGCCCGTACCCAACACGATTTCACGTGCAATATTCGGTGCTTCTGGCATTTGTACGACTTGGCCGAACACCACTTGTTCGATAAGCGCAGGATCGACATCTGTTCTTGCAAGCATTTCGCTCACAACCATTTTGCCTAGGTCAACCGCAGGCACTTGGCTAAATTCTGTACTCTGACGAGCGAATGGGGTTCGTAGTCCAGCGACAACGGCAACACGTTCTCCAGAACGCGTTTTGACTTCCTGTTTGCCCATGGTTTCTCCTTAAAGTTAAGAGGTCTGACCTGAAGCATTGTAAAGAAGTTGTTAATTAAATCAAACGAGCGTTTAAATAAACGTGATACGAGTATCTCACTGTTTGCAAATATAACTGCGCATTCAGGCGAACCTTTTTGGGGGAAAGGTTGTCGTAAGAGGCTAAACTATTGTAAGCAAAGACTGTTATCGCTGTGTAGGGAATGGTTTTCTTGAGGCAAAAAAAAACCACACAAAACTGTGTGGTCGGAATGTATATAAAGCAATTAACTTAACGCCAATTGAAATAATCAGTTTCCTGATTAGGAGAAAGTAAAGTCAGCCTTCAAAAGGAAGTGTCGTCTTGCTCAACATGCTAGCCACGAATGACTAACTAGACGACAAGGTGTACTATAGCTTGTTCGAGGCCTTAGATTTTGAAGTAGATCAATTTTAATGTGATTTTACGGTTTCCTGCCGATCGTTAGCCCTAAAAACGAAACAGAATATAAAAACGAAGCACAACGTATAGAGGACAGCTATACGCAGAGCAATTATGGAGGCTCGTGTGTCAATAATAAAAATGTTTGGAAAGAAAACAGCCAAGCGTCCGGTCAACTCTGATATGGACAAACAAAGAAAGTACGAAGCACTCGTTCGTGCCTATCATCGTGACCTCTTTCGCTACGCTTATTGGCTATGTAAAGACAAAAGCATTGCCGAAGATTTAGTACAAGAGACTTGCCTTCGTGCATGGAAGTCACTCGATAGCTTACAAGATGAAAAAGCCGCTAAATCTTGGCTGATCACCATCTTGCGACGCGAGAACGCTCGACGTTTTGAACGCAAACAGTTTGATCTGGTTGATATCGACGATCATGGTAACGATGCAAGTGTCAGCGATGACCCACATCATCAACACCTGTGGTTGCAAGCTCAGATCATGAAACTTGAAATCGATTACCGTGAACCCCTCTTCTTACAAGTGATTGGTGGTTTTAGTGGTGATGAGATCGCGGATATTCTCGACCTCAACAAAAACACGGTGATGACACGTTTATTCAGAGCTCGAAATCAGTTGAAAGAGATGCTGGATACAGAAGAGGCAGAGAGGGGGCAACATAATGGATGATTTGGAATTTCGTCGTCGTGTATTGTCGGAACCTAAGCAACGTACACAAGATATTATTGATGCAGCAGCAAACAGCGAAGCCAATAGTAACTTTCTAGACGATGTACTATCGCTTGATAAACAGATCCATTCAGCAATGAATGTGGATGTGCCAGACGATCTTGCTGATCGTATACTGTTCAATCAGACCTCAAGCGAAGAAAGCAAAGTAGTAAGACCTACGTTTGCTAGACGAGCGATGGCAATGGCTGCCTCGGTGGCATTTGTTGCTGGTTTATTGGTTGGCCAAGTTAACTGGGGCAATGCATTCGTTTCACCCGCGCAAGCAAGTTTGGCAGATACGGCAATGAAACATGTTGTCGATGAAAAGAGCTTTGTGAGTGCGCTTGATGAGAATGTTACTTCACAACAAATCAATGCCAAGATGAATCCGTTTGCATTTCAATTTGATGAAGCCTTCCCTTACCACGTCTATTACCTGAACCATTGTGGCTTTGGCAAGTCCAACGCAATGCACATGGTTTTCCAAGGCGAAAAAGGCAAGGTCACTCTGTTTTTAACTGGAATTCCGACTGACAAGTCTATCGACTTTGATGAAAAAGGCATGTCAGGCTCAGTAACACCGATCGATGGCAGCAGTTTGATCCTTGTAGGCGAAGATGGCGAGGATGTCTCTAAAATCGCCGAAAAGCTGACAAAAATGATCAAACCAATGAGCTAATTTGCTCTCAAAGCCCCGTAACAAAAGGCCCAGTAAGTATATCACTGATATTGCTGGGCTTTATTTATCAATAAACCGCAAAACCATTCACCGCAGATATACCTCTAGAGTTAAAACTCTAAAAAATGGCATTTATCACCATTTTCGTGCCAGATAGGCGTCATTTCCATAATTTTACACTCATTTTTTCCAATGGTCGGATTTGTATATCGTATACTTGCGAATAGGATCAGCCACCATTGAGCAATTGCTCAAATTAATCGCCCTGTAGAGGCGGATATATAAAGGATTAAATGAATGACTACCAACAACACGCGTCTGTTTAAAAAGTCTCTTTTAGCAGTAACAATCACACTGGCGTCTTCGCAAGCGATGGCAGCAGGTTTTCAACTTAACTCACAATCAGCAACCGGTCTTGGTCGTGCTTTTGCTGGTGATGCTGTAATTGCAGATAACGCTTCTGTGATGGCTCGTAACGCTGCAGCAATGTCTCTATTTGACTCATCTGAATTTTCAGTCGGTGTAAACTACATTGATACTGATATTTCAGTTTCAGATATTGAGTATGCTGGTAGCTCTGTCGACGATGCCAGTAATGGTAGCGGCACCCCTGTTCCTAATATCTATTACGTTCATCGTCTAAATGATCAATGGGCATTTGGTGCAGGTATTTATTCGAACTTTGGTACAACTAACAATTTCGATGATGATTTTGGTGGCTCTACACCTGTTGGCCTAACAGCGAAACAATTTGGTGGTACCACTGAAGTTAAAAGTATTAACTATGCACTAACCGCATCATACCGTATAAATAAACAATGGTCTGTTGGCGCTGGTTTAGATATTGTTCAAGGCAGTGGCAAACTTATCCGTGATACCGGTTCTGAAATGGCAATTCCAGGTGTTGTACCTAAGAAAGGACTAGACGTGGATGCGGATGGTATAGGTTTTGGCTGGAATGTTGGTACAGTATTCGAGCTAGACGAACGTAACCGATTTGGTTTTTCTTACCACTACAGTCCTGAAATTGAAGCTGAAGGCGATATGGTCTATCTAGATCAAGATATTAGCGATCAAAAACTTCTCATGCCACTACCAAGCATGGCTGAGTTCTCAGGCTACCATGAGATTGAAAACACTAAATTTGCTGTTCACTACTCAGTACAATGGATCGGTTGGAGCGCATTTGATGAGCTAAACACTTCTGGCGGCACAACTCTTAATACCTATGAATGGCAAGATGGTTGGCACTACGCTATTGGTGGTACTTATTTCCTAGATGAAGCTTGGACACTTCGTGCTGGTTATATGTACGACACGGCAGCGCAAGACGAAAAAACGTCTATTTCTGTACCAGATTCAGACCGTCAATGGTTCTCTGCTGGTGTAAGCTATGCATTCGAAAGACATCACACTATTGATTTCGGCTTCACATACCTAATGGGTAAAGATGTCGATGTTACGGAAACCGATCCGTTAGGACGAGAATTAACTGCAACTACTCGTGCAGACGCTATTCTTGCAGGCCTTCAATACAGCTACAGCTTCTAATATAAGCCAAGTAACAATCCCAAAGGGTCGCATTATGCGACCCTTTTTTATTGCCTAAACCACTGACCGACATCGATTTAAGCTTACAGCTGTAGCCTGCAGAGGTAAATTATGCCTACAAGTGTACGCTCAAACTTCGCAACACAGCCGAAACATTTAGATGATTTCTCTAATTCTTAAACACATTTACTCATTTAATCCCTAAAACACTGTTTTATTCGAATTTCATTTTTAAAGTAATAACTCTAAACGTAGAATCACGACACTAAATACTTATGATTCAGCGAACATAATAATGAAAATGAATAAGACTCTTCTATCTGCTGCAGTGGCAGTTGGACTACTTTCGACTTCTACCGTCACTCACGCGGCCGGTTTTCAACTAGCAGAATACTCAGCAACAGGCCTTGGCCGCGCGTATGCTGGTGAAGCAGCAATCGCAGACAACGCTGGTTCACAATGGCGTAACCCTGCCCTTCTTACTTATCTAGAAGGCACACAAGTTTCTGTTGGCGCTATCTATGTTGACCCGAACATTGATATCGACGGTACTTCTACGTCTATGATGGGTCACTCTACTTCATCAAACTCTAGTGATTTTGCACACAGTGCAGTAATTCCAAACTTTTATGTTTCTCATAAGTACAACGACAAGTTTGCATTAGGTTTTGCTGCTGGTACTAACTACGGCATGGAAACAGATCTAGGTAAAGATTTTGGTGGCGCAAACCACGGTAACGAAGCAAGCGTTACCACAATGGAGCTAAACCTAAACGCGGCATACCAAGTACTTGAGAGCGTATCTATTGGTGGTGGTGTTCGTTACATCATGGCTGAAGGTAGCTTTGGTGCAGTATCTACAGCGAACTCTCTAGTTCCTTTACCTGCAGGCACTGCTTTAAAATATATGGAAGGCGATGATACGGCTTGGGGTTGGCAAGTGGGTACAGCATGGCAGATCAATGAAAGCAACCGCCTAGGCTTTACCTACAAATCAGAAGTAGACCTAACTCTAGAAGGCTATGCAAAAGGCTTTGGTTTCAACCAAGCAAACCCAGCAGCTCACAAGAGCGGCTCAATGGATCTTGCTCTTCCAGCAACAGCGGAACTTGCTAGCTTCCACCAGCTTACTGAAAAAGTTGCGGTTCACGCAAGCATTAACTGGACAAACTGGAGCAGTTTTAAAGAGCTTGTTGCTGATTTTCCGGGTGAAAACAGCGTAGAAATCAAACAAGAGAACTGGGAAGACAACTACCGCTTTGCTCTTGGTACGACTTACCAAATGACACCTAAGTTAGCTTTACGTTCTGGTATTGCATACGACACTTCAGCGGTAAGTGAAGAACACCGTACAGCAACGATCCCAGAAACAGACCGTACTTGGTTAAGCATTGGTGCTGGATACCAATGGTCTGAGCAATTAACTCTAGATGCCGGCTTCACTTACATTTTAGCGAAAGATGCTAAGATGCATGAAACCGATACTGCTGCGGATTTATTTGGCGGTAGCTTCGAAGGTGAAGTGACGGGTAGCATTTGGCTAGTAGGTATCCAAGCTAACTACCGTTTCTAATCTGGTTACTTAATCTAAAGTAGCAAATATAAAAAAGGCTCGATGTTATTTTCAACATCGAGCCTTTCTTTTATCAGTTATTCAAAATCTTATATCTAGTAATCTTCTAAGTATCCGTCAATGAAATCTTCTTCTTCAAGATCGACTTCTTCCGGTTCGATTTCGGCTTTAAAGTCACGACGCTGAATGTAAACTTCACGAGTCAGAGCATATGGATCTGGCGAGTCATCCAACAAAGCTTCTTGAGAAACTAACTGAGCTCGAGTCTCCATACCTTCAAATGCCCACTTTCCGAGGCTCGCCCAGAAGTTCAACAGAGCTAAAGGCACATATAAACTATCCACTTGCTCCGTCACTTCACGAGTCGTAATAGGACCATAACCCGGCACCATAAAGTACGGCCCATTCCCTACCCCATAATGACCAATCGCATCAGAAAACGACTTGTCGTCATATTTGGTGATACCCGCTTCACTGGCAATATCGATTAGGCCTAACAGACCAAAAGTTGAGTTAATCCAAAAACGGTTGAAATGGTCGAGTGCTTTCTCGCCATTACCCATGAATATGTTGTTCACCATGCTCGCAGGTTCGTCTAAGTTGGCTAAAAAATTTGAGATACCAGAACGAACTGGAACAGGGGTGTAGCCAACATAAGCGAGAGAAACAGGACGAACTAAATAAGGATCAAGATATTCGTAGTTGATATCCCACATCGCTCGATTGAACCCTTCGAAAGGGTCATTCGGGTGGGATTCTTCGACGTATTCAGAGGTTTCGAGGTTATTATCGTTCGTGCTTTCATCTGGCGCACTAGAACAGCCCACCGTTAAGCTTGCGATAAAAAGTAAACTCGAGAGTCTTAAAACACTGACAGACATATCACCTTTTCCATAAGGAATAATAAAAAAAGGCCAGCAATCGCTGGCCTCAATTGTTTGCGTAAGTCTATACCGTTTATTGCAAAATCGGAATAGCTAACACCTATGCAAAATGATGATTAATATTGCTTATTGATATTAATGGTCACTGGAGCGCCCAGTTCAACCACTTCACTTTCACCGTACCAATCACCATCGCGAGTTGAAACGTTACCATCTGTATCAAGCCTAGCTCTAACCATCAGAGTTTCAAGGCTAGACAACTTCGAGCCTTCCATCATGCTGTTACCATCATCGAGAACAACAGTGCGTGGGAAAGAACCCAATGGGTAACGGGCTGCAGCGACCGGCATTGGCGAACCATCAGCTCTATGTACCGAAACAACCAGCACAGACTTAGGATCAGCGTTCACATCGCCAGATAGTTCAAGCGTTACTGCAACGCTCTTACCTTGGTCAACACCCATGGTGTCGCCCATTTTCTTCTGAGCACTTTCAATACTGCGTGACAACATCTCGTAGCGACTGTCTTGTGGACCAATCATCTGTTGCATGATGCTCCAGTACTTCACAGCACCCGGATAATCTTGACGTTCAAAAGAATCAAACGCTAGCAGTGAGAACACTCGAAGGTCGACATAATCGTTTTGGATCAAACGGCTCAAAATCAAACGCGCTTGGTTTTGATCGGCTTCATCAGGTGAAAGCATCAGTGCTTGAGCAAAACCTAGCTGAACATCTTCATTCTTAGGCTCAAGTTTGTAAGCTCTTTCCATAGAATCTTTCGCTGTTTCTGCGTCACGGTTTGCTAATGCAATACGACCAAGCAGTAACCAACCAGTTGAATCTTTTGGTTGATAGTGAAGACGAGTACGAAGCGCTAGAGTCAAATCTTCAAGTTCATCATCGGTAAGCGTTCCACCTTCTGATGACATTAACTTTTTAGACAACTCAGGAAGGTTTGAACTCACTTCTTGCCAGTGTTGAACCTTATCTAATGCACCAAACTGAAAGTACATACCATAAGTCACAACCAGAACCAGGATCACTGACGGTACAACGACACCCAGCGTAGATATTTGTGTTCTCTTGATTTTTTCTTGCGTTGGAACGTCATCAAGTAGCGACTGTTTTAAGTCAGCGATCAGTTCTTGTTGGTTATCAACAAGGCCTTCTTCAGCTTCTACCTCTAATTCAACTAAGCGATCTTTATAGAAGGCTTTATTCAACTCATCGCGAAGCACGTCATCGTTGTTTTCCTTCTTGTTCAAAAAAGGCAGAACAATCAATAAAACTGCGGCTAGCGAAAGGACAATTGTAGAAATCCAAAATAGAGTCATTACTGTTTATCTCCGTCGTTCTCTTCGTCGAGTAACGCTTTTAAACGTGCTTCTTTGTCTGCATCCCAGTCTTTATTGGACTCTACTGCTTTTGATTTTGACTTTCTGCTTCGTAAAACAATCAAACCAAAACCTAATACAACAACCGCAAACGGACCAACCCATAGGATAGATGTCGCTAAGGTCAGTGGTGGGTTGTACGTTACAAAGTTACCGTAACGAGCAATCATGTAATCAATAATTTCTTGCTCAGACTTGCCATCTTTTGTCATCTCATACACTTTTTGACGCAAGTCGACCGCAAGTTCCGCGTTCGAATCACCAATCGTGTTGTTCTGACATTTTGGGCAACGAAGCGTATTGCTCAAATCTTTAAATTGTTGCTCTTGATCAACCGTATCAAACTCATGAAATTCGATAGGCGCAGCCGTTACCGACGCAGAGATAGCGAAGGTGGCAAACATTGCTACAAGTGTTTGTTTAATCATTTCGCCTCCTCCAATAACTCTTGGTACATCGGCTGAAGCGTCGATGCCCAGTTAGTCGGGTTCACGTCACCAACATGGCGGTAACGAACCACGCCGCTGGCATCAATGAGGAAGGTCTCAGGAGCGCCATATACGCCAAGGTCAAGACCTAACATACCGTTACCATCGAACAAGCTGATTAAGTACGGGTTGCCCAGTTCTTTTAACCAACCAACCGCTTTATTGCGATCATCTTTGTAGTTAAGACCAATAATCTTAACGCCTTGATCCGCTAACTTATTCAGGTAAGAGTGCTCTGCATAACAAGTAGGACACCAAGTCGCCCACACATTAAGAAGCAGAGGCTCACCTTTAAAGATAGCTTGATCATGAAACTTACCCGGCTGTTCCAAATCCTCTAGACCAAACTCAGGAACCTGCTTACCAATCAATACGGATTCAAGTTTAGTCGGGTCATCACCCGACTGGTTACGCATCAATTGAGTTGCAAAGATTCCAGCTAGAACCATGAACGCAATCAATGGAATGAATAAAATCTTCTTGTTCATTCGAATTAAGCCTCCTGCTCTTGAGCCGACTTTTTCGTTGGCTTACGGAAACGGTAACGACGGTCACTGATAGCAATCACACCACCAATCGACATGATCAAAGAACCCGCCCAGATCCAACGTACAAATGGTTTGTAGTAGATACGTACAGCCCAAGATTTGTTGTCGTCTAAACGCTCACCCATTGCGATATAAAGGTCGCGCGTTACGCCACGATCAATCGCCGCTTCAGTCATCATAGACTTAGCTGTAGTATAGAAACGTTTTTCAGCGTGAAGCGTGTTGATGTATTTGCCTTCTTTGGTAATTTCAAAGTCAGCGATGTAACCATCGTAGTTAGGGCCATCTTTGTCACGAACCCCTGTAAACAGGAAGCTGTATTCTTCAAGTTGGTAGCTTTCGCCTGGCGCTAAACGCACATCACGTTCGATGCTGTAGTTTTGTACCATCGCGATACCGATCACTGTTACGGCTAAACCCATGTGACCACAGATCATTGCCCAATGGCTACGAGGCAGCTTAGTCAGGCCCTTCATGAAGGTATGACGGTGTGTTGCACGCTCATGCAGCTCAAAGCCGTGCATGAAGAAGATCCAGAACGCCATCACCCAACCAGCAAAAGCAGTACCACTGAAGCGGTCAGCTAGCATGGTCACCATTAGTGCACTTAAACCTAACGAGAAGATACCCGAAACTAACATTGGCTTAATAAGCTTAGACAGGTTGTCACGTTTCCAACGGATCAGTGGACCGATACCCAATAGGAACGAGAACGGGATCATTAACCAGAAGAACAACATATCAAAGAATGGTGCACCGATTGAAACCGAGCCCAGCCCTAACTGCTTATGAACAAGTGGTAACAATGTACCCACTAACACAACCACTAACGCAGCAATCAATAAGATATTGTTGCCGAGTAGTGCGTTTTCACGAGAAACCAAATCAAAGTTACCACGGACACGAACCGATGCGCCTTTAACAGCAAACAACAGCAGTGAACCACCGATAACGAACACTAGGAAACCTAAAATAAACATACCACGAGCAGGATCTGACGCGAATGCGTGAACCGATACCAAGATGCCCGAACGAACTAAGAATGTACCTAGTAAGCTTAAAGAGAATGCAGAGATAGCCAGCAATACTGTCCAGGCTTTAAATGTGCCACGCTTTTCTGTTACCGCAAGCGAGTGCATCAGCGCTGTACCAGCCAACCAAGGCATGAATGAAGCGTTTTCTACTGGATCCCAGAACCACCAGCCACCCCAGCCAAGTTCGTAGTAAGCCCACCATGAACCAAGTGCGATACCTACCGTTAGGAATAACCAAGCAGCGATTGTCCAAGGACGAGACCAACGAGCCCAAGCCGTATCTAGACGACCGCTCATTAGAGAAGCAATAGCGAAAGAGAACGCAACCGAGAAACCTACATAACCCATGTAAAGCATAGGCGGGTGAATAATCAAACCCGGGTCTTGCAGTAATGGATTCAAGTCACGGCCATCGACAGGAAAGTAAGGCAGTGTACGTAAGAACGGGTTAGACGTTACGATAATGAACAGCAAGAAGCCGACAGTAATCAAACCCATGATAGCCAGTACGCGAGCCACAGACTCTTGAGGCATACCACGGCTAAACGTCGCTACTGCAACCGTCCAACCCGCTTGGATAAGAACCCAAAGCAGTAATGAACCTTCATGAGCACCCCAAACCGCTGTGATTCGGTAGTACCAAGGAAGTTGGCTATTCGAGTTACTTGCTACGTATTGAACCGTAAAATCATTGGTGTAGAACGCGTAACACAAGATAAAAAACGAAATCGCTAAGAATCCGAACATACCCCATGATAGCGGTCGTGCACTATTCATTAATAATGTGTTATTTCGAGCTGCCCCATACAGCGGGAGCACACTCAATAGCAATCCCAGCCCTAAGGACAGGATCATGGCAAAGTGGCCGATCTCGGCTATCATTGAGCACTTCCTTCTTTTTGTTCTGTCGAGTACTGCATTGGCTCATGGGTTTTCTTCATTGCTTCAGCAACTTCAGAAGGCATGTACTCTTCATCGTGTTTCGCTAAGACTTCGAAAGCTTCAATTGTTGTCGCATCTTTCAGAACGCCTTGAGCAACAATACCTTGCCCTTCACGGAAAAGATCAGGAAGAATGCCATCGTATAAAATCGTTACTTTAGGACCAACATCTTTCAAGTCAAAGCTTACACGTAGTGATTCGTTGTCACGGCTTACAGAACCGACTACAACCATGCCACCAATACGCAGACGTTGGCCAACTTCAGGTTTCTTGCCGTCTTTGCCGTTAACAAGCTCAGTTGGCGTGTAGAACAGATCCATGTTCTGGTTAAGCGCATAAACCATTAATCCAACAGTTGCACTGATACCAAAAAAGATCGCTAAGACAATGCCCAGCCTCTTTTTACGTCTTGGGTTCATAGAGTGTTCTCCATATTTTTTGCTGCATCGATACGAGCTTGACGATCAATCTTAGCTTGTACTTCATTTAGTAATTGCTTACCACGACGAACGCTTAAGACCAGTAAAATGATCATCGCGAGGAATGTGATTCCAAATGCACTCCATACATATGAGGCGTAGCCACCCATGGCAAAGAAATCACTCAGAGATTCAAAATACATAATTACCTACCCTACTACGCTTTATCAGCCGCGAGTTTACGAACCCACGGACGGTGACTTTCTTTACTGATGATTTCGTTTCTAAAACGAACCATAGTCACAGCACCAAAGAAAAAGGCGAAGCCGAAGATGTTGAGAAGAAGCGGCCATAGCATGTCACTTGAAATAGAAGGCTGGTCGAACTTAGTAATCGTCGCGCCTTGGTGAAGTGTATTCCACCACTCAACTGAAAAGTGAATGATAGGTAGGTTGATGACACCAACGATCGCCAAAATACCGGCTGCTTTCGCTGCGGTTTTTTGGTCGTCAAACGCGTGGTGCAGTGCAATCACACCCAAGTATAGGAATAGAAGAATCAGCTCTGAGGTCAAACGTGCATCCCAAACCCACCAAGCACCCCACATTGGTTTACCCCAAACAGCACCGGTTAGCAGCGCTATGAAGGTAAAGACAGCACCAATAGGCGCCATAGCCAATGCAGCCATGTCTGATAATCTCACCTGCCATACCAAGCCGATAAATGCCGCAATTGCCATCGACATGTATACGCCCATCGACCAAATTGCAGACGGAACATGGATATAGATGATACGGAAGCTATCGCCTTGTTGGTAATCAGAAGGCGCAAATGCAAGCCCCCACACAGTACCTACTGATAGACACAATAGCGCTAGGATAGAGAACCACGGCAGAAGTTTACCAGCAAGCTGATAAGAGGTTTCTGCTTTGGCATAGGGATGGAGCCATTTCCACATGTTGTAATCTCACTCTTACTTCATATTGCTTACAGCTATCACAGCTATAATTATTATAATTTATTTGGCTTACTGTCTCTTTCAGTGACTCTATGAGTTTAAAAGCTTCAATTAGTTCACTCTGAACAAACAAAGTGGAAGTGAGTGCTTGGTTAGCTAGTTTTAATCAGATAATTAACTAGTTAACACTCACTCTCAGCGCTGCGCTTATGGCAAATGGGGTGAGCGTCATTGCGCCCATTAGCATTGCCCCTAACACAGCTAATTGTCCGTTATACGCAACGCCTAGTGCTGCCGCATCAATCGCGGATGTAGCAAATATAAGAATTGGGATATACAACGGCAAAATAAGCAGACTTAACAGCACACCGCCTTTTTGTAATCCAACGGTTAAAGCGACACCAATCGCACCAATAAAGCTTAATGCAGGCGTACCAACCAATAACGTTAAGACCACCGATAACCAAGTATCGAAATCCAAGGACAGCAGTACCGCTAACAACGGACTGATCAATATTAATGGTAACCCTGTCAATAACCAGTGCGCTATGACCTTGGACAATACTACCAACTGCAACGGGATGGGCATCAGCATCATCTGCTCGAGGGCGCCATCTTGGAAATCATCTCGGAATAATCGTTCGAGAGAGAGTAATGCAGAAAGTAAAGCAGCAACCCAAACAATGCCCGCTGCGATACGCGCAAGTAGGTTTGGCTCAGGGCCGATACTCAATGGGAAAAGGGTGATGACAATGATAAAAAACCACAGAGGGTTAAAGATATCGGCTTGGCGACGAAATGCGATCAACAGCTCACGTCGAATGATCGTTGTCATTGAAGAAATCATATTACTCACCCAACTTTATTTTTCTTAGTTTCGGGCTATCAGCAAACATATCTTGGTGTGTGGTTAATAACACAATGCCACCGTTGTCTGCATGCTGAGAAAAAAGAGACTCTAGAACTTTAACGCCCTGCTTATCAATGGCTGTCAGCGGCTCATCTAGAATCCACAACATTTGCTTACTTAACCACAGACGAGCCAATGCTACACGGCGCTGTTGACCCGCCGAAAGTTGTCCTGCAGGCACGTCTTCTCGTCCAGCAAGGCCGACTTGAGCCAATGCATTGTAAAGTTCTTCTTTACTCGTTCCACTGCTGTGAATCGATTGATAGAAGCTCAGGTTTTCATAGGCACTAAGCTCGCGTTTTACGCCAGTTTGGTGACCAAGAAAAAGCAAATTTTGGTGATACACATCTCGACTCGTTTCAATGGACTCACCATCCCAAGAGATAGTGCCTTCATCACGATCACCTAAGCCGGTGATAATCCTAAGGAGTGTCGTTTTCCCAGTACCGTTACGACCTTCAACTTGAACCAGCTCACCGGGTTTCAATTGAAAAGACAACGATTCAAATAGAACCCTGTCGTCACGAATAGCAGTTAAATTTGAGACTTCAAGCATAGGTAAATTTAGTCGAGTAATGAAAGGGCTATAGTAGCACACCAATATGGTGACAAAACAGGACTAGGCGTTTTCGATAGAACAAACTCCGTAAGAAACTGTTACCACCGCATCACAATTTACACATTTTCATCAACAAACAAGATACTGCCTTAGATACAAGCACTTATAAACATCGTTCTATATAGAGCTGTCAGGCACAAAAAAAGAAGCCGAAGCTTCTTTTAAGAGGAGTGCACGATAAACATCAATTACTCAATACGCAGCGAGCGCTCATTTTAACGACGTCGAGTTGGGTCTCTGCGCTTATGAGATGCATCTGGTTGTTCATCGTACGATGAAGGGTTACTTCTTAGCGAAGGAATTTTTTCCTTACCCGCGAGCTTATTCTGCAGAGACATCATCAGCTCAGCTTCAGCTTTAGGTAATTCACACTCTTCGATCAGTTCGTTTATCCCTGCACCAAGCTGAACCATCTTCGTTGCACGCGTGTACAAGCGCCCATCGGTATCAACATGTTCCAGCTCTACAATGCGTTCATTCAAGTGCTTTATTAGATCTTGCTGTTCCGTCACTTTCTGACCAAGGCCAACCACGACAGAGCGGACCTCAAGCAATTGCTTGCTCGATTTTTGAAGCTCTTTGTCCAAGTTACGAACTTGCAGGCGTGACTGATCGAGCTGCTTTTGAATCGCACGTTTTACTTTGCTAATCAAAATCACGATGAATAACGTAAAAACCCCGACTCCGGTAATCAGAGCAACAGGGCTTAAAGGAAGCGCTTCAAACATTACAGGTGAGCCATCTCATCCCATTCGTCTTCGCTTAGTAGTTTATTTAGATCTACTAAGATAAGCAGCTTGCCATCACGGTTACTTACACCTTGGATGAACTTAGCACTTTCATCAGTACCAACACTTGGAGTAGTGTCGATTTCAGAAGAACGTAGGTAAACCACTTCAGCAACGCTGTCTACTAGAATGCCAATGACTTGACGCTCAGATTCAATAACGATGATACGAGTGTTGTCTGTGATTTCACCTTGCATCAAACCAAAGCGAGAACGAGTGTCGATAACAGTAACAACATTACCACGCAGGTTAATAATACCTAGAACGTAATCTGGAGCACCCGGTACTGGAGCAATTTCACTGTAGCGAAGTACTTCACGTACCTGCATAACATTAATGCCGTAAGTTTCTTCTTCTAGCTGGAATGTCACCCATTGAAGTACTTCATCATTGGTTGGGTCTTTTCTTACTTCAATTTCACTCATATGAGACATATTTAATCCTCTTGCCGTCGTTACCGACCACTATTATTAACTTGATGCGTTTATTGTTAGCCTAATGCTTATTACTAGCTTAATGCTTTTACATCTAGCCCTGCGTTTAGCATGGCGATCAATGCTTCAACATGAATCAAAGCACACATTTTTTCTTTTACCATACCAGCGAGCCATGGGCGTTTACCTGCCATTTCTCGCCAACGAACTTTATCTGTATTAAGAAGCTCGGTACCTTTAAGTTCAGTCCCCGCGAGCCCCCATAAGCTTTCGCCAAGCATCACTATATATTGATAGTTTTCTTTGTATTCATCATTCGTTAGTTTCTCAGGCATCACCCACTTTGCAGTGTCGACCACATCTAACTGACTATCTCGATTTGTTTGCAAACCTAAATACCAAGCAGGCTTACCAATCAAATGGCTTAGCTCTTCAAGGCGATGAATACCACCAAGCTCATCAAGAGGAACAGCAAATGTTACCCCGTTGACGTCAAAATACAGTACCTGAAAATCTTCTGTTCGAGCCGTAGTTTCCCAAGAGGTAAACCGTTCAATACCGCCAGATTGAGTTTCAAGCTCAACCTCGGGCTCACTGACAGATTCAATTTCTGACTCTTCAGTGTGAGTTTCGTCTTGCAGAGCTTCAACGTGCGACTCTTCAGCTATTGGTGACTCTTCAGCTATTGGAGACTCGGCTTGCTGCTCAATTGGTCGATCAACAGGTCGATCAACAGGTCGATCAACAGGTCGATCAACAACCATTGATGAATCTGACTCTGGTAGGTTCCAATCTTGAATCTCAGGCTCTACAGAAAGCTGAACGGATTCCACCGCCGCATCAAACATCTGCATGTCTGCTTGCTGAGCGATTTTCTGCGTGTTCTGATCCATTAATTCATCAAGATTCAGTTCATCAACCACGTTCGTCGCTTCTAAGCGGCTCAGTAATTTTTGAACGTCTTCCAGATTGGGCACTTCAAATTCAGCTTCTCGTAACTCGGCATAGGTCGAGTAACTCGAATGTTTGGGCTCTGGCTCTGGCTCTGGCTCTGGCTCTGGCTCTGGCTCTGGCTCTGCAGATGATGACTCATCGCTGGTCTCGTCAACAAAAAATTCGTCAGAATCCAGCATTTCATCACCTAACAGCGCAGTAAAGTAATCATCAAGTGCTTGTTCACTTGATAAACTTGATCGCGCCATTGTTGATTCTTTATTCGCGCTCATTTATCGCCAGCCTTTCGAGATAAATAAGCAGCTGTTTGTAAGCAAATACACCACGACTACCCGATGCAAAATGAGATGCTGGTAAGCGCTTTAGGCTAGCATCTCGAAACTTAGTGTCTATCGGCACAGCGGATGTCCAAACTTGATTTGGATAATCTTCTTTTAGCTGAGTTAATGTTTGCAGTGATGCTTTAGTTCGCTTGTCGTACATCGTCGGGACAATCGTCACCTTAAACGGTGTTTTGCGAGACTTCTGCATGATAGCCAAAGTGCGAATCATGCGCTCTAAGCCCTTCATTGCCAAAAACTCAGTCTGTACCGGAATCAAAATACGGTCACTGGCAGCCAATGCGTTGACCATCATCACGCCCAAAATCGGCGGACAATCGATAAGCACATAGTCATAGTCGTCTTTCAAAGCGGCCAAAGCACGCTTCAAGATCAACCCCATACCGCTTCGATTTCCCATCACACGGTCTAATGTTGCCAAAGACATGTGCGCGGGAATAATATCGATACCTTCGACTTCCGTTTGTAAAATCAAAGGTCTTACTGTCGGCGCGTTAAACTCACGCAACTGAAATAGATCAAACAGACTCGATTCCACCGTATCTGAGTCGTAACCCAGATAGGTGGTTAGTGATGCATGCGGGTCAGTATCAACCAACAGAACACGGTGCCCCTTCAACGCAAGTAAACCTGCTAGGGTCACGGTCGAGGTCGTTTTACCAACACCACCTTTTTGGTTTGCAACACTCCAAACAATCATTTCGATTTACCTAAGCTAACCCAACTTCAACCAAAATCCTTTCCGCAATGCGGTCTAGAGGGAGGTCTTCAGTAGAAATGCCAGCTTTTGCTACAGCTTGAGGCATACCATATACAACACAGCTATCTTCGTCTTGCGCCCAGATTGTCGAGCCCGCAGTTTTTAACATACGCGAACCTTCTCGACCATCAGCGCCCATACCGGTCAGTATCATAGACAAGACTTTGTCACCGTAGATCTTCGCTGCAGAGCCGAAGGTTACATCCACACAAGGCTTGTAATTCATTCGGTCGCCGCCATCGATAATTCTTAAGCGAGCAGATCCTGCACGGCCGTCAACCATCATCTGTTTACCACCAGGAGCAAGATAAGCCACTCCAGGTTTCAACACATCTCCGTCCTGTGCTTCGCGAACCTCAATCTTACATAAGGTATTCAGTCGGCTTGCAAAAGCGGCGGTGAACGTTGCGGGCATATGCTGAACTAACACAATCGGATGTGGGTAGTGTGCAGGGATGCGCGTCAAAATTTTCTGTAGTGCAACAGGGCCACCCGTAGAAGTACCAATTGCAGTTAATTGATACTTTTTACCCGAAGCTCTGAATTTCGCCGTTGATGCAACCGCTGGTTTCACTGCTGAAGCTGCTGCTGAAATCGGTTGGCGCAATGGTGTTGAAGTTGTTGCTGGTGTAGCTGTAGCTCGTGGCGCAATCGGAGCACGGCGCATAAACGCACGCTTTGCTGCAATCTGAATCACACGTTGTTGAAGCAATGCGACAGCATCATCACGGTTACGAGCGATGTCTTCAAACTTCTTAGGTAGGAAGTCTAGAGCACCAGCGTCTAACGCATCTAACGTTGCTCTCGCACCATCATGCGTTAGCGATGAAAACATTAAAATAGGCGTTGGCGACGCAGCCATGATTTCACGAACGGCGGTGATGCCGTCCATGACAGGCATTTCGATGTCCATCGTGATTACGTCAGGTCTCAGCTGTTTCGCTTTCTCAACCGCTTCTTTACCGTTTACTGCTACATCAATGACTTCTAGGCGAGCCTCTGAGTTGATGATCTCGCTAACGCGACGACGAAAAAAACTCGAATCATCAACGACTAATACTTTAATCGCCATATTTATCCTTAAATTAAATTCTTGACGCAGCTGCGTACTGCTTCAACAAGTCCGGCACATCTAGAATCAATGCAATGTGTCCATCACTTGTAATTGTCGCGCCTGCCATTCCTGGCGTGCCCTGTAGTAGTTTATCAAGTGGTTTGATAACAACTTCTTCTTGGCCAATAAGCGTATCAACAACAAAACCAACACGTTGGCTACCAAGTTGTACGATAACAACATGGCCGTGTCCTTTACGCGATTCCACAATACCCGCTTTAGGTGCCAGCCAGTTTTGCAAGTAGAACAACGGAATAGACTTATCGCGAACGATAATCGTCAGCTGTCCATCTACCACGTTTGTGCGGCTTAAATCTAGGTGGAAGATCTCGTTTACAGAAGCCAGGGGCAATGCAAATGGATGTCCGGCAACACCGACCATCAAGGTTGGTAGAATCGCCAGCGTCAATGGAACCTTGATCGTGATCTTGGTGCCTTGTCCCATCTCTGAATCAATATCAATCGAGCCATTCAGTGTGTTGATCGCTGTTTTCACAACGTCCATACCTACACCACGACCAGAGATATCCGAGATCTGCTCCTTGCTTGAAAAGCCAGGGGCAAAAATAAGATTGAAACACTCTTTGTTTGATAAGCGAGACGCTGCATCTTCGTCCATCAGACCGCGTTTAACCGCAATAGTACGAAGCTTATCAGGGTCCATACCGCCACCGTCATCAACGATAGCCAGTTCAATATGGTCACCTTCTTGCGAGGCAGATAGAATCACTTTACCCGTTTGTGATTTGCCAGCTGCAATACGGGCTTCAGGCATTTCAATACCGTGATCCACAGAGTTTCTCACTAAGTGAATCAGTGGATCGGCAAGTGCTTCAACTAAATTCTTATCAAGATCCGTTTCTTCCCCGCGCATTTCAAGAACAATGTCTTTCTTCAAACTACGAGCAAGGTCGCGGACAACTCGTGGGAAACGACCAAAAACTTTCTTGATCGGCTGCATACGAGTCTTCATTACCGCACCTTGGAGGTCTGCGGTAACAACATCTAAATTCGAGACAGCTTTTGCCATCTCTTCATCGTTACTGTTTAAGCCAAGGCTTACAAGTCGATTACGAACCAACACCAGCTCACCCACCATATTCATGATGGTATCCAGTGTTGACGTGTCGACACGAACTGTAGCGTCGGCTTGTTGTTTCTTCGCTGGCGCTTTAACTTCAGCTTTCGCTGGTGCTTCTTTAACAGCGACCGGTGCAGATGGCTTAGGTGCTGCTTGTGGAGCCGGCACTGGAGCAATAGGCTTCGCTGCAGCAGGTTTAGTTGCTGCATCTAGCTCTTCAATAGTTGGTCCATTACCTGAACCATGTAACTGGTCTAGTAGCTTCTCAAACTCTTCGTCGCTCATCAAGTCATCACCTTCAGACATCGCCGAAACGGGTGCGGAAGAAGGTGCTGGCGGAGGAGGAGGCGGTGAACCTACTGCAGTCGGGCTCTTGCCCGCGCCATGCAGTTCATCTAATAACTTTTCGAATTCGTCATCCGTAATATCACCACTCTCAGCAACTGGCTGAGGAGCAACAGGCTGAGGAGCAACAGGAGCTGGCGGCGGTGTTGGTACAGAAGATGCTGTTGGTGAACCACCTTTACCATGAAGCTCATCAAGCAGACGCTCAAACTCATCTTCAGAGATATCATCCACTGAAGATGCACTAATGCTTGCGCTTTCGACGATCGGTTCAGCAGGCGCTTCAAAAACGGGTTCAGCGATTACTGGTGCTGGGGCTTCTACTGGAGCAGCTTCATCGGTCGACTGTGGTTTACAGAGGCGGTGAAGTTCATCCAATAAAGCTTGATCAGCTGGCACTAAAGGTTCCTGATCTTGCACGGCTTGAAACTGTACATTAACTGTATCTAGAGCCTGCAGCATGGTATCCATCAAACCTGATGTTACGCTGCGCTGGCCGTTTCGTAGAATGTCGAACACATTCTCAGCACCATGACAAGTATCCACCAGCTCAGTCAATGCTAGGAAACCAGCACCACCTTTTACTGTATGGAAACCACGGAAAATAGCATTTAATAGGTCTTTGTCGTCAGGGTTATTCTCAAGCTCTACCAGTTGTTCTGATAGGAGTTCAAGGATCTCTCCTGCTTCGACTAAAAAGTCCTGAAGAATATCTTCGTCTAAATCGTAGCTCATACGTTACCTTTAAAATCCAAGACTGGATAACAAATCGTCGACTTCATCTTGAGATGCAACAGCATCTTCACGCTCTTCTGGGTTCAGAATTGGACCTTCAGGCGCAATAGATGCTTTCTTCTCTGACTCTGGAGTTGGCTCTGTTTGATTCGCACCGAATACGGTGAGAATCTCGACCAAACGTCCTTCAACCTCATTCACCAAGGTAATAACTTTGCTAATTATCTGCCCAGTTAAATCTTGGAAATCCTGAGCCATCAAGATTTCAGTCAATTGTCCACGTAGTTCAGTACTATCGCCTTCTACTTGGACAAGCAATCCATCAATGCGGTGACATAAAGCTTTAAATTGTGCCAGCTCAATGCGGCCATGCATCAGTTCATTCCATTGAGGCCTTACTTGAAGTAAACACTCGTGTAGGTTGTCTGCAATTGGCATACAACGATCGACAGCGTCCATCGTCTTATTTGCCGCAACTTCCGTTTTATCAATGACATACTGAAGGCGATCCCTTGCGTCAGGGATTTCATCATTTGCGATAACGCTGATGCGCTCATCGAAATTGAATTGAGTCAAAGAGTCATGGAGGTCGCGAGTCAAACTTCCTATTTCTTGAAGCATTGGATTGTCTTGAAGACTAAAATTGTCTTCATAAATGCTTCTAACAAGAGAATCAGCATCTTGCTGCTTATCGTTCTCAAGCAGCTCTACTAATTTTTTTGCTTGTTCTAATGAAATCATCCTGAGTTCGGCCTTACTCCGCATACTTTGTGCGCTTAGGCTATCGAGATAAACAGAGATCTTATCGGTCAGTGTTTGCCTAGAAGTGCCTAAAACTTATTGATGCTTATAAGCGATCAAAAATCTTATCAAGTTTCTCTTTCAGCGTTGCAGCAGTGAAAGGCTTCACAATGTAACCATTAACACCCGCTTGCGCTGCTTCGATGATCTGCTCACGCTTCGCTTCCGCAGTGATCATAAGCACTGGAAGATGCTTAAGTTCTGCATCTGCGCGAATGTGTTTAAGCAGGTCAATACCTTGCATGCCTGGCATATTCCAGTCAGTTACCACGAAATCAAATTCGCCTTTTTTCAGCATAGGTAACGCGGTTAAGCCATCGTCTGCTTCTTGAGTGTTGTTGAAACCTAAATCGCGAAGTAGGTTTTTAACAATTCGGCGCATCGTTGAAAAATCATCAACAATGAGAATTTTCATGTTTTTGTTCAAATTAGCCTCCACTGAATAGAATCAGTGTTGTTAGTCGTTCTGTGTCCAAGCACTTAACTTAGTGCGTAAACGCTGCATAGATTGGCTCAGTATTTGGCTGACACGAGATTCGCTGACACCTAGTACTTCCCCAATCTCTTTTAAATTGAGTTCTTCGTCGTAATAAAGCGAAAGCACGAGGCCTTCCCTTTCCGGAAGTTGTTTTATCGAATCGATCAAAGCTTGACGAAATGACTCATCAGCAACCCCTTGAAAAGGCGTGTTATCTTGAGAGTCTTCATTCGGAGATATTACATCATCTGAGACGCCTAAATCTTCGATTCCGACAAGTCTTGAGCAATTAATATCAGTTAAAGCGTTGTGGTACTGGTCTAAACTCAGCCCCATGTGCTTTGCCACTTCGGCATCACTTGGGTCGCGATTGAGGGTACCCTCTAATTCCGCGATTGCACTGCTGATTTCTCGATTGTTTTTATGAACCGATCTCGGCACCCAGTCACCACGGCGAATGTCATCCAACATAGCTCCGCGAATCCGAATACCTGCATACGTCTCAAAGCTTGCGCCTTTGGTACCATCATAGTTTTGTTGCGCTTCAATCAAGCCAATCATGCCAGCTTGAATTAAGTCATCAACCAAGACATTAGGCGGTAATCGCCCCAACAAGTGATGAGCGATACGTTTAACCAACACAGAATACTTCTCAAAAAAAGCCTGTTGGCTATTGTGATTAGCATGTTGATCGTAAGTAAGCGCTTTATTCACCAAATGGTTCCTCTATAAATTCAGTACGATTCAGCAGCCTTTCAACAAAGAACTCCAAGTGTCCACTTGGCGTTTTTGGTATTGGCCAGGTCAATGCTTTATTAGCCAAAGAGCTGATTGCCAATGCAGCTGGAGAGCGAGGGTACGCATCTACTACGATTTTCTGTCTCTTGACTGATTGACGTACTTTATCATCTAAAGGAATACATGCTACGAGTTCGAGGCTCACATTCAAGAAGCGCTCTGTGACCAAAGTCAACTTTGCAAATAATTCTCGGCCTTCGCGGTAGCTTCTGACCATATTTGCAACAATTTTGAATCGCTGAACTTGGTGCTCTCGGCTCAAAAGTTTAATCAGTGCATATGCATCAGTGATTGAGGTAGGCTCATCACAGACCACAACAACCACATCTTGCGCCGCTCTTGAAAAGCTAATTACCATGTCTGAAATACCCGCAGCGGTATCAACCAACAAGATATCCATCTCATCTTCAAGCGAACCAAATGCACGAATCAACCCAGCGTGTTGAGCGTGTGAAAGTTCAGTCATGCTTTGCGTACCAGATGTCGCTGGAATAATTCTAATTCCGTGCGGCCCTTCGACAATCGCATCCTTAAGTTCACATTCGCCAGCCAACACATGACCCAGGTTTCGTTTAGAACGAATGCCCAGCATGATGTCTACGTTAGCCAGCCCTAAGTCGGCGTCCAGTACCATGACTTTCTTGCCTTGGCGAGCCATACAAATGGCCATACCTAACGTCACATTCGATTTACCGACGCCTCCCTTACCACCGGTTACAGCGATAACTTTTGTGAGTGAAGGCTTGGTTAAGCGACGGAGGCCGCTAGCTTGATCGTGTATCATATTCTCATTCATATTTATCCGCCGCCTAGAGCCCTTCAGAATCGCTATTCCAGTAATGAGGTTCATTCTCTGTAGATTTTTCTAATAACTCATTGGCCTTAGCAATCATATACTTTGGCTGAGCTATGACGATATCTTCAGGAACTCGTTGACCATTTGCTATGTAAGCAACTGGTAATGCATTTTGTATTACCACACTGATGAACTCACCCAAGCTAAGGGATTCATCCAGCTTAGTCAGGATACATCCCGACAACGGGATTCTTCTAAAGTGTTCAATGGTTTCTTGTAGTACTTTGCGCTGTGCGGTTGCAGGCAACACAAGGTAACTATTGATAACGGAACCACTCTCTTGCATCAATGTGTCTAACTGCTCGGATAGGCGAACATCTCGTTGTCCCATGCCTGCAGTATCGACCAGAATCAGGCGACGATTACGTAACTGATATATTACATCGGCCAATTCACTAGAATCTTTAGCAACTCTTACAGGACAACCCATAATTCGACCATAAATCGATAACTGCTCATGTGCACCTATACGATATGTATCCGTTGTCACTAGTGCGACGTTGTCGGCGCCATATTCCATGGCTGCGCGTGCAGCTAGCTTAGCAACCGTCGTTGTTTTACCTACGCCAGTCGGGCCCAACAAGGCCACAATACCACCGCGTTTTAAAATATCTTTTTGCGTGACAGAGATCTGGTCAGCAACCAGTGCTAACAAGGCCTTCCATGCACGTGCCGGCTTGGTATCTTCAGGAATGTAACAGGCCATTTGATCGGCAAGCTCGGCAGATACACCCATACGCTCAAGGCGTTTGATAAGCATTGCTCTGAGCGGTTCACGACGTTCAACCTCTTGCCACATTAGTCCTGATACTTGATGCTCTAATAGACGACGAATCGAGGTCATCTCTTCACGCATCGTCTCCATTTCAGCATCTGAACCTTTCGACTGAGGGTTCTCACGACCACGATCATAACGGGTAGGATCCAAACGAGGTGCTGGACGCTCTACTCTGCGGTCTTCGGCAATCAATTTAGATAAGCCTGTTTCACGAGCAAATGCTGAATCCAGGCTCCCGTGAGATTGCTGGTTACCAGAAGACTGTTGGTTGCCAAGAGACGGCTGGTTGCCGAGAGACTGACGATTACTATGTGGCTGATGATTACTATGCGGCTTATGACCCGTGCTGGATTGGCGATTTAGCAATGCTGACAACGAGTCTTCGTTTTCAGCACGGTGTTGTGGCTCATCATCGGCACCATGACTGTATTGCTTTAGCATATTCGCAAAGCGTTTGGTCATTGAGCGTCCACCTTCAGCATTCGTCTGTAAGCTAACCTTGTCATCGTCTAATTGACGACGCCCTGCCGGTGCTGCGGGCGCGGCCATTTGCGTATATTGGCTTTGCGCAGGCTGCTGAGGTTTATTTAATCTCTGGCTCGCTGTCGACGGGCTAGATTCGCCATCAATAGCGGCAACAATTTCCACGCCACCTGCGACCTTTTTGTTAGACATGATCACCGCTTCTGAGCCAAGTTCTTCTTTAACTTGGAGCAGTGCGGTTCGCATATCTTTTGCAAAAAATCGTTTAATTTTCAATTCGATCGTCCGTTCTAATTAGGCGGCTTAATTACCAACAGCTTGTACTATACGTATCTGCTTTTCGTCCGGTATCTCTTGGTAAGATAACACTCTCAAGCTTGGGATCGTGTTCTTCACGAACTTAGCCAGAGTTGAACGCAATACACCAGAGGTCAGTAGCACTGCTGGCTCACCTTTCAGCTCTTGCTCTTGTGTGGCATGGCTGAGTGAGGTCTGTAAACGTTCGGCTAAACCAGGTTCAATACCAGCAGATTCTCCGCCGGATGCCTGCATGGTTTGATGCAAGATTTGTTCCAGCTCTGGGATCAAGGTTATCACGGGCAACTCTGGCTCTATACCATTGATTTCTTGAACAATTAGTCGTTTCAAAGAGATACGAACAGCCGCCGTAAGTATGTCAGGTTCTTGACTCTTACTTGAGTACTCCGACAAAGTTTGGACTATTGTTCGAATATCACGAATTGGAATGGCTTCATTCAATAGGTTCTGTAGCACTTTCACAACGACGCCAAGCTGTAACTGGTCCGGTACAAAGCCTTCCACCAGCTTAGGCGTTGAACGGCTAAGCATCTCAAGTAAGTTTTGTACTTCTTCGTGACCAATCAGTTGTGATGCGTTATTCGTTAGCTGTTGACTGAGGTGAGTGGCCAACACGGTTGATGAATCAACAACCGTGTAACCTAAGGCTTGCGCATGTTCACGCTGCTCTTCACGAATCCACACAGCTTCTAGACCAAAGGCAGGGTCAATCGTCGGCTCACCATCGATCATTCCATACACTTGGCCTGGGTTAATGGCTAATTCCATATCCGGCTTAATCTCAGCCTCACCAACCGCAACCCCCATTAAGGTGAGTCGGTAACTGTTTGGCGTCAATTCTAGGTTATCGCGGATGTGTACTGCTGGGATCAAGAAACCAAAATCTTGAGACAGCTTCTTACGCACTCCTTTAACGCGTTCAAGCAATTCGCCACCTTGGTCTCTGTCAACTAGAGGAATCAAGCGGTAGCCAACTTCTAAGCCAATAATATCAACAGGCTGAACATCATCCCACGAAAGTTCTTTCTGAGAACCCGTCTCCCCACTCGCTTCAACCGTAGCTGGAAGGTTGGGTTGTTCAGCTTTTTTCTTGTTCTTTTTATCAATGTAATAGGCACCTGCACCTGCAACGACAGCAAGGCTCAAGAACGAGAAATGAGGCATACCCGGCACAATACCCATGATGCCAAGGATAGCGGCGGTGATCATCAAGGATTTAGGATTGTCGAACAGTTGGAAGAAGAGCTGTTGCCCCATATCTTCATCAGTATTTTGACGCGTTACCATCATCGCAGCAGCGATAGAAAGTAATAACGATGGAATTTGAGCAACCAGACCATCACCGATAGTCAGTAGCGTGTAGATTTCGATTGCTTCACCAAAACCAAGGTCAAACTGAACCATACCAATACTCAAGCCACCAATAATATTGATGAACAAGATCAAGATACCGGCGATCGCATCACCTTTAACAAACTTAGATGCACCGTCCATTGAACCGTAGAAATCGGCTTCTTTGGTCACTTCAAAACGTCGAGTACGAGCCTGATCTTGGTCGATCAAACCTGCATTTAAGTCGGCATCGATTGCCATCTGCTTACCCGGTAAAGCATCAAGGGTAAAACGTGCACTTACTTCCGAGATACGACCCGCACCTTTGGTGACAACCATGAAGTTGATGATCATCAGGATCAAGAACACCACCAAACCAACCGCATAGTTACCACCGATAACCACGTTACCAAAGGCTTCAATAACGTTACCGGCAGCATCACCACCCTCATGGCCATGGAGCAATACCACACGTGTCGAAGCAACGTTCAAGGCCAAGCGGAGCAGAGTCGCAATCAGGAGTACGGTTGGGAATGCAGCGAAGTCTAAAGGCCGACGGGTATAAACCGAAACCAATAGCACAACCATAGACAGTGCAATGTTGAAGGTGAAGAACATATCCAACAAGAAAGCTGGAATGGGCAACACCACCATAGCAAGCGTTGCAAGCACCATAACAGGCGCGCCAATCGCAGGCATGGCACGGTTAGGAATTTTAGGTAGCTTGTCCGCAAAAGGCAGGGTGAATTTCATAAATCTAGGCAGTTTCGCTATGTTGTAGCTATCTCACTAAGCAGATTGAGGCCTAGGTCTAAGCTATGTTGCTATGGGCTAATATGTTCGGAATTGATATAGCAAACACTGTACCAACATCTCACGTCAAATTATCGCCATCACCTCGGAAACAAGAGGTGTAGCTAAGTTGCTATTATCAGGGTTCATCAAGCTGAGCTCAAGCAATTGATCTAATGTCGTAAATCAGGTGGGATCGGCATATTAGAATCTTGCAGTTTTGGCCTCTCTCCACCTTTTTTTCGGTATTGCTTAAGTTGGAAAACATATGCAAGCACTTGTGCAACTGCCGCAAACAGACCGTCAGGAATTTGTTGTTCGAGCTCTGTGGTGTGATAAAGCGCCCTAGCCAATGGCGGTGCTGGAATAATATAGATGTCATTTTCTCGTGCGATTTCACGGATCTTCATCGCCATGTGATCGACACCTTTAGCAACCACAATTGGTGCCTTATCTTGATTCTGCTTATAGCGCAGCGCCACTGAAAAGTGCTCAGGGTTGGTCACAATCACATCCGCTTGAGGAACGTCAGCCATCATTCGACGTTGAGCGGCTTCTCGTTGCAGCATACGAATACGACCTTTCACTTCGGGCTTACCCTCAGTGTCTTTGAATTCGTCTTTGACTTCTTGCTTGGTCATCTTCAGCTGATCAGCGTGTTGCCAGATCTGGAATGGGATATCAATGGCGACCACGATGAGTAGAGAACAACTGATCAATAGGATAAAGTTGAGCAAAATATCTAAGGCATGGAATATATTCTGTGGATACACATCCATACTCAACTGCATCAAGTCATGTTGAGAAGCTTGAATCAGGTAAATGGCCATGCCCGATACCAAAGCCACTTTCAAGATAGATTTCAGCAGTTCAACCCAGCTTTGTAAGCCAAACATACGCTTGATACCACTCAAAGGGTTGAGCTTAGATGCTTTTGGCATAGCCGCTTGCATTGAGAAATTGACCCCACCAACACCCGCAGCGCCAATCACAGCAGCAACGAACAAAGTGATGAGAATCAAGAACAGTGGAAACAACAAGTTTACTAATGCGCCACCCGCTATTTCCAGTAGCTTGTTAGTATCAAAAATCTCGTCACGACTGAGTGAAAACAGGCGTTGCATGGCCTCGAACAAAGCCTTCGCCATCGATTCGCCAAACCACATTAAAGAAATCGCACCGACTATCAATACCGATGCTGACGCCAGCTCTTTTGACCTTGCAACCTGCCCTTTCTCTTTGGCCTGTTGCAAGCGTTTGGGCGTGGCGTCTTCTGTGCGTTCTTGACCGTCTGACTCTGCCATTTCAGTCTCCTAGCAATCTAACCGGATTAGACGACATATCTGTTGCTCGCCTTGTATCCAAAATAGCTCATAGTGGCTAAACAATCCGCCAAGGATGTACCAACAAAGTAACAGACCCACGAGTAGCGCAAATGCAAAACCCAAAGAAAATATGTTTAGCTGAGGTGCCGCACGTGTCATTACACCAAATGAAAGGTTAATCGTCAGCAGCGCAATAATACCCGATAACGACATCGCTAATGCTGTTTTGAACATGATGCCAAGCCACAATGCCAGCTCTCTGAAATCGACGGCGGTTAAAGACCCACTGCCAATCGGCAAGGTTTTAAAACTAAACACCACCAGTTGCAACATTTTCAAGTGACCATCGGTCGCCAGGAAAAACATGGTCGCCAACAGCATGAACAGTTGGCCAAGTACTGGCGTATTTTGACCGTTCGCAGGATCGACCATAGAGGCAAAACCCAAACTCGATTGCATACCTAAAATCTGACCGAGCATAACAAAAGTTTGAATCAAAAACTGAGTAACAAACCCCATGGCGACACCAATCACGATTTGTTCAAATACCGTCAAGAATCCTTGGAAGGACAGCAGCTCGATCTCTTTAGGAACAGCTGGGATTGCGGGCATCACAGCAAAGGTGATCGCCAAACCTAAATACAGACGGATACGCGGCGACACAAAGCGTGCCCCTGTTACCGTCATCACCATCAGCATGGCTGAGATGCGAGTGTATGGCCAAAAATAATTGGCTAACCACTCTAGTACAAGGCTCGTTGGGTATTCCATATTGGTTTAATACAGAACTTGCGGCAAGCGTTCGATGAGTTCGAAAAAAAACTCCATCATCATCTGAGTCATCCAGTGAGCAAACATCATCAACGCCAATAACGTCACGATCAAACGCGGTAGGAAACTCAATGTTTGTTCGTTGATAGACGTCGCAGCTTGGAAAACCGCTACGACTAAACCAATCAATAGGCTAGGAATAATAATGGCACATACCATTATCAGTACCATCCAAAGTGCATCTCGGAACAACTCTACGAATATTTCAGGATTCATTATTCCCCCAGCTACAAGGCAAAACTGCCGGCGAGAGTGGAGAGTATCAAGTTCCAACCATCAACAAGGACGAACAGCATCAACTTAAATGGTAACGATACAATCATCGGTGACAACATCATCATACCCATAGCCATCAATACCGAGGCGACCACCAAGTCGATGATTAAGAAAGGTAAGAACAGCATAAAGCCGATTTGGAAAGCCGTTTTCAACTCCGACGTGATAAACGCTGGAATCAGAACCGCCATGGAAACATCTTCAGGGTTAGTCACTTCCGCACCCGAGATCTCAACAAAGGTTTCTAGATCTTTGATTCGGGTTTGTTTGAGCATGAAAGACTTGATCGGGCCTTGGGCAACATCAAATGCCTGTCGTGCCGATATTTGTTCATTGAGATAAGGCTGAACCGCTTGCTCATTCACTTGATTGATCACTGGTGACATGATGAAAAAGGTCAAAAATATCGCGATACCAATAATCACTTGGTTTGAAGGCGTTTGTTGGAGACCCATCGCCTGACGCAAAATAGACATCACCACCACAATACGGGTGAACGACGTCATCAAAATTACCATTGCCGGCAAGAAGCCAAGCATGGTCATTAGGGCCAATATCTGTAAATTGATCGAGTAGTCTTCACCGCCATTGGCGTTGGTGGTCATGGTAAAGGCAGGAATGCCACCACCATTACCCGTTAAACTACCAGTGGTCATGGTTTGCGATTTAGCTTGGTCTTGTTCCATCGTGCTGATGGTAACCGACTCTGAGCCTGCTGTATTCACTGGAATGACGGTGCCATCTTCAGCCTGTGCAAATACCGACACACTGAACACGAAAGAACAGAGGAGAATGAGCTGAACCAACAACGCTTTTACCACTCGAAAAGATCCGATTTGGCAAAGGTAAGATGGGGTAAAAAGTCCGTTACTTGTTTGCATCTTTTTTAATTAGCTGGGAAAGCTGACTTGAAAATGTACTTTTTTCCAGCATCTCCTGAGTAAGAGGTTTATCGAGCTTAGAGATCAGCTGAATCGACTGTGTGGTAAT
Source organism: Vibrio sp. G-C-1 (assembly GCF_021728015.1). Lineage (NCBI taxonomy): Bacteria > Pseudomonadati > Pseudomonadota > Gammaproteobacteria > Vibrionales > Vibrionaceae > Vibrio > Vibrio sp. G-C-1. The sequence goes on from NZ_JAKKCR010000007.1 coordinate 170,679, forward strand.
GCCGACTAAGAACTGTTCATCACCTGCTTGCACAATCGCAATGCGTTCTTTAGTACCAACAGGAATTTGCCTAACAATCGCCAAACCTTGTTGATTCGACATCGCAGGCACTTGCATTCGCTTGAGTAACCAAGCAATAAATAAGATGAAGGCGATAACGAAAATTAGCGACCCAAAAGTGGTCGCTAAATCTAGAGAAGGAGGCGCGGCAAAAGCAATAGAAGGCGTAGACAACAGCCCTATTCCCAATGTTCCACGGGACAAGCTTGTGATTTCACGAAACAAGCCAGTCATTCCGCGAAACAAGCAGGTCATTCCACGAAACAAACCCGTCACTCCGCGAAACAAACCAGTTATCCCGCGAGACGAGCCCACCAATCTTTTTGGCGAAAATCGCATTAACGTAGCTTCTTAATTCGTTCTGTTTGGCTAATTACATCAGTCAAACGAATACCAAATTTGTCGTTCACCACAACCACTTCTCCGTGAGCAATCAGAGTACCGTTAACCATCACGTCTAGTGACTCACCAGCAATTCTATCGAGCTCTACAACCGAACCTTGGTTCAATTGAAGTAAGTTACGGATACTGATCTGAGAACGGCCAACTTCCATCGAGATAGTCACTGGGATATCCATGATGGTATCCAGTTTACGACGCTCATCTTCAGAAATCGGAGACGATGAATCAGTTAGCTCATCAAGTGGCGCCGCAAGCACATCATCAACATCAATTGATGGTGCTAAAGGGTCTTCACCAAGTGCTGCAGCCCATTCGTCTGCTAGCTTTTGATCTTCACTAGGTTCCATTACCAATTCCTATACTTTTATCTATTTTGCTATTCGTCATCATCGCTGTTTTCGAGCTCAGACATTAGGTCTTTGCCTAGAAAAGCGAGATCAGTTTTGACCACACTTGGTCTTCGAATTTTTTCCGAAATCTGTACCGCGAGTTTTTCACCCGCACGCCCCATTTTCACACGATACGTTGGTAGTTCTTCAACAAACATCGTCGCGTGTTCAGGCATGTTCATGGGAATGACATCTCCTGGGCGCAGCTCCATCAAATCACGTAGAGAAATATCTTGCTCTAACAAGTTCACACGAAAGTTAACGGGTACATCCATGATTTCATCACGCAATGCCGAACTCCAACGAACGTCAGTTTCCATTTTGTCTGATTGAACACCAGCGTCCAACAATTCACGAATCGGCTCAACCATGGAATAAGGCATCACGACGTGGAAGTCACCGCCACCGCCATCCACTTCAATGTGGAATGAACTCACAACAATCACTTCTGTTGGGCTCACAATGTTCGCCATACTTGGGTTCACTTCAGAATCCAAGTATTCAAACTCAACCCCCATTACTGGAGACCAAGCTTCTTTGTAATCTTCAAAAACAATTTTCAGCAGTAACTGAATAATTCGTCTTTCTGTTGGCGTGAATTCACGGCCTTCAATCTTGGCGTGGAAACGGCCGTCCCCACCGAAAAAGTTTTCTACAAGAATAAATACAAGGCGTGCTTCCATAGTGATCAGCGCCGTGCCTTTCAACGGGCGGAAACGAACCATGTTTAAACTGGTGGGTACATACAATGTGTTTTGGTACTCACCAAACTTCATCATTTGTACGCCATTGATCGACACTTCAGCCGTTTTACGCAACATGTTAAACAAACTGATACGCAAATGACGTGCAAAGCGCTCGTTAATAAGTTCAAGGGTCGGCATTCGACCACGAACAATTCGATCTTGTGAAGAGAAGTCGAAATTAACCGCACTGTCGTTATCAGCTTCTACGCTATCTTCAACTTCTTCAACATCATCTACGCCATGTAATAGCGCGTCAATTTCGTCTTGGCTTAATAAATCGGTCACAAATTACCTACTGAATCACAAAATCAGTGAATAGCACTTTTTCAATAACAGGCTGGCCAACAGCTTGAGTCAGGCTTGCTTTGATATCTTCCGTTGCCTTGTTACGCAGTTCAACTCGCCCAGTGGGTGAACGCAATTGATCGACCGTTGCCGAGGCGAACGTGGCCAGTAGCGTACTTTCCACGAGTGGAGAGTGGTAACGAGCCAGGTCTTCATTCTTACTGCCCCGAACCATCATCTGTGCTTTTATTTGAACTAGGCGATCTTTTTTATCACCTGTCACATTAAACAAAAAAGGCTGAGGGATATTAACATACATAACGGGCTCTGCAGCGACCACAGCAGTGGCTGGCTGAGACGGAGATTCAGAGGCGCTATCATCAGAGCCTAAGAAAAAGAGCAGCGCACCACCTACACCAAGCAGTAACACGACTACGGCAATAATGATGATAAGGAGCTTGCTCTTCCCTTTAGGTGCATCTTGTTCTTCTGCCATACTTTACTCTAACTTCCTGTTCTTTCGATTAACTGACGGTTCTTTCTATTAACTAACAGTACTTTCTATTAACTGATGGTTCTTTCTATTAACCAAGCGTTCTTAGCCTGATATTAGGCATAATAACTAATTCCATCACGCTTTGATGCGACATTCAATTCAAGATTGCTGCCACTATCAAGGTTTTCATCACCTTGGCCATCATTTGTGCGGTTAGCGCCGGATTGTTGCTCACCATTGTTGTATCTATCTTGCCCCTGACCGGAGTTCTGTTGTTGAACTGACGAATCGGCTAACTGTAGCCCTTGTTGAGCAAGCATCTCCCTCAAGCGAGGTAAGGTTTGTTCAATCACCTCTCTTGCCTGTTGATTACTAACCGTAAAGTGCACATTTGCCACGTCATTATTCATGGTCATGCGAATTTTCATCTGACCCAATTCTGGTGGGTCGAGACGGATGTCCAAGTTCTTGAGGTTCTTAGACATCATCATTTGGACTTTTTCCGCGACCTGTTCATTGGCTAGCTCTTTGGTGAGCTGTAAAGGCGCTTGTTGAGCTGCTTGAATTTCAGCTCGCGTAGGTGCTGAACCAACCGTTGCTGTACCTTGTGCGCCAGCCGCAGAAGCGATCTGCTGGGCAAAGGTCGAGTCTTTAGAATCTTCTTTAGCACCCGCTTTACCCAAACCAGACAATGCAGCGGCACCAGCGCCCGCTTTAAGAAGCGCATCAGTCGAGCCTGCTTTTGTGGCCGCTGGCGTTGCATTCATCGCTAGGCTTTGTGCCGTTAAGCTAGGATCTAAGGCCGCTTGCTGCTGCATTGGAGCTGCATTCCCTTGTTGTAATTGCTGAGCCGCTGTCTGTTGAGCCGCATGCGCATTATTGGCGTGCAGCATTGCCGCCTTATCCGTAATAGCATTAATTGCTGATTGAGAAGCGACCTGCGCTGATACTTGTTGTGCAGCCGTCGCTACTGCCGCTGTTGATGCCACCGCGGCTAAGGCTTTGGCTTCATTTGAATCAGTATTGTCCCAATCAATAGCGGCGGGTTCACCGGGAGTGCTGTTCACGTTCGGAGCTTGGCTTAGTAAAGCCGTTGCTTGCTGTTGAACATTGGTTAGTTGTTGATTCAAGACTTCTAAGTTAGAGGTTGCTTGAGCCAACGCAGCTTGCTCATCGACCGTCAACTTAGTGCCACTTTGTTGCTTTTGAACCAGACCATCAACAACAAACTGTTCTGATTCGATTTGTCTATTCAATTGGTTTAACGCTTTGGTATGGGTATCAACCTGTTTTGCAAATTCCATATCCGCTGCTGAGAGTGCTTGACTCTGATCGGCAGCAACCACACTAGCCGCGTTCTTTTGGCGCAACTCTCGGCTCATACTCGCTTCAATTTGTTCTGGGGTGACGCCTTTATCCATCAACTGTCGAATTTCAGCATCAGTCAGCTGTGAAACACCCTTACCTCCGGTAAGTGCGGCAATTTCAGAATCGACCTCAAGACTGTTTTCTTGGTTTGCTGTATTGGTTTGTTGTACCGATTTACCCACCGTGTCGGTCGCAAGAACGCCCACAGCAGTTGCACCTACAATCTTGCCCTGTGCTTCATCAACCTTCACTTGCTGAGGCAAGCCTTTGCCGTTGTCAGGCTGATTCAGTGTTTTGTTTGCCTCGTCCAACTGACCAAGCAATTTATTGCCTTCACTCATCGCAGCACTAGCTTGAGATGCCCCCTGAGCATTCAGCTCTGCGGATTGTGAATCAGAATCACTATTGACCAGAGCTTTCTGGGACTGGTCACCTTTGGGCTGAGCCGCAGCCAAGGCATCGTCATCAGACGGTTTCGACGAGGCTTTATCGCTCGACGGTGAATTTAGTTCAGACGTCTGTTCAGTAGTTGCGTTGCTAGTAGCCGTATTTTCAACATCCGTCGCTACTTTAGCCTGCTTGGTTTGAGCTTCGCTAGCCTCATCAGCGATCTTAGACTCAGTTGAATCACCTTTAGTCTTTTCAGCTGATACTTCGTCTTCCGCAGAGGTCTGTTTTTCGTCTAATTTTGAGGCGTCATCAGTGTCTTTTACTGCCGCTTTGCTGTCACTTTCTTCAAAGCCTAGCGCTTCTTTAAAAGACTCTAAGAAACCTTTAGAGTCGCCGGTCTCTTCTACCTTCGAAGAGGCAGAACCGGTATCCAACAACGATGACGTTTTGTTGGTCGCTGAATTTGAGGAAAGGCTAACATTCATATATACAAGCTCTATCTACTAGCTTTGCTGCCATAAATCGGACAACAAAAAGAAAGTCGGGTGCTTTTCATGCCTTTGCTGGGCATAACGCGCAATTTTATATAAAACGCAGCAAGAAACATGCCTATTAGTTCTGTTCTCACAATCTGAACGGCAACACCTTCGTCATTCAGGGCTTAGGATCACATCTTCTTTCGGCCATACATCAGGGTCGAGAACTCATCCATTTGCTTTTGTTCTCTTTGATCTTGCAGCTTTGCCTTCTCTTTCTGTTTTTTCTCCATCAACCACTCGTAGGATTTACGCTTTTTACGTAGCTCCATCCAGTAGTTTTGGCAGTTGTCGACTTGGTTTTTAAAATGGTGCTCCGCTTCTCTCTGTTTAGATAATGTTTCATCTAGTTGAGTTAAGAAACGGTTCAAGTGACCATACTGACTCGCTGTGAGTCCAGCTTTTCCGCGGTCAATAAGTTGCTGACAGTAATCAAGTCGGTACTTTTCAATCTGAGCGACCTGCTCATAGTAACCTTGAAGCTCTGAATTCGCTTTGCTGAGCGCCAATACGGCTTGGTTCTCTTGGTCCTTGGCTTGATCGAGCAAAAATTCTAATGCGTTATCCATGACTAACCTTATTCATTCGTTAGCCACCCAATACATGTTTCAACATGTTGACACACATGTCATAGGGAACCGTTTCTTTCATTTTTTGCTGTAGGTACTCATCCAACCTCGGTTTCAAGGTGAAGGCACTATCAATGGCAGGATCAGTCCCCGGTTTGTAAGCGCCAATCGATACCAAATCTTGGTTTTTACGACAGATAGACAGTACTTGGCGCACCGCTTTCGACATCAATACATGTTCTTCGGTGGTGATTTGCGGCATAACACGACTGACGGATTTCTCAACATCAATCGCAGGATAATGTCCGGCATCGGCCATCTCACGCGATAAAACAATGTGACCATCAAGAATCGCTCGTGACGCATCGGCAATCGGGTCTTGTAAGTCATCACCTTCAGTTAAAACGGTAAAGAAAGCCGTGATAGAACCTTGTTCATCGTTGCCGTTACCCGCACGTTCCACCAGCGCAGGAAGCTTGGCGAATACTGATGGCGGATAACCTTTGGTTGCTGGCGGCTCACCCACAGACAGAGCAATTTCACGCTGAGCCTGAGCAAAACGGGTCAATGAATCCATTAATAAAAGAACATCTAAACCTTGGTCGCGGAAGTACTCAGCTACAGCCAGTGCAGTTTGACAACCTTTCAATCGCATCAGTGGCGATGAATCCGCAGGAGCAGCGACCACCACAGATCGTTTTCGTCCATCTTCGCCAAGAATCTCTTCAATAAATTCTTTAACTTCTCGTCCACGCTCACCAATTAGACCTACCACCACCACTTGCGCGGTTGTGCCTCGAGTCATCATCCCTAGCGTGACTGACTTACCGACACCGGAACCAGCAAACAGACCAATACGCTGACCTTTACCTACCGTCAGCAAGCCGTTTATGGCCTTCAAGCCAACATCGAGCGGTTCAGATATAGGTTTTCGAGCTAAAGGGTTGATTGGCTCAGCGTTAAATGAAGCGCGTTGTTCGGTATAGATTGGACCTAGCCCATCAAGTGGATTACCCACCCCGTCGATCACTCGGCCAAGCAATTCCATTCCGACAGGGATACCGCTTTCAGTGGTCACGGGGGTCACACGAGCGCCAGGTAATATCCCAGTGATTTGTTCACTCGGCATCAAAAATAAGTTATCGCCAGAGAAACCGACGACTTCGGCCTCCATCTGACCAGACATGGTTTCTACTAAACACAGGCTGCCGATGGGTGCTTTACAACCGGTCGCTTCAAGCGTTAAGCCAACAACGCGTACTAACTTACCAGAGGCTATTGGTCGCGATTTTAGCCCTTCGACTTTGTATTGGCTAAGACGATTTGCTAATTCAAGCATTACTCATGACCCTGATGACGGTTTGCGCCACAGAAGTTTTGAATGACGTTTTTCACACGGTCTTCCATGCGGTAGTTAACGCTCGACTCACCCGCTTCGATTTGTACGTCCCCACGGTTGAGTGCGGGCTCTGCAACTAACGTCCAATTGCGGCAATCCAATTCAGTTTCGCCATACGCAGAACGAATAATCGCGACGTCTTCGGGATTAAGCTTCAATGTGATCGCATGACCTGAGATCGGCAACGACTCGACCGACTCTTTGACGGTATCTAATATGATTTGTGGGTTGGTTTGCACTTCAACATGAACCACTTCTTTGACCATGGTCAATACCATGTCCACCAATTGCTTCTCTACCTGAGCGTTCATCAGATCTAACGGTTGAGCAAACTGGTTGGCTAGCCCCATAAAGATGGCAACTTGCTGCTGAATGTACTCTTGACCAGCAGTCACGCCTTCAAGCTTGCCGGCTTGGTTGCCTTCTTCGTGGCCTGCAGCAAACCCTTCTTCTTTACCTTTATCGTAACCCTGTTTAAAGCCAGCTTCTTGGCCTTGATGAAGCCCTTCCTGATAAGCACCTTGCTTAATCAGTTCGATTTGCTCTTCAGTCAGAACAAGCTCTTCGTCTTCAATGGCTTCTTCAACCGTCGGCATCCAACTAGGATCGTAATTAAAGGCCGTTTCTTTGGCTTGTTTATTCACATCAGAGGTGTAGTCAGGCAACCCCCATTTCTGAGGTTGGGCAACCGTATTATCTTCTTCAGGGCGAAGGAAGCCGCGTTTTCTATCACCTGACATATCAGTACCTATCTATGAATGCGTCCAGCTGCATTGTAAATTCAAGCCGTTGAACGGAGTTAATCTTGGGTTCGAGATTGGATAAAGAAAAGCCCCAACAGTGTGGGGCTCTTGAGGTTTCTGTATTAAAGGAACTCGTCGGCGCCACCAGACAGCATAATCTCGCCACTGTCTGCCATCTTCCTCGCAATACCCAATATCTCTTTTTGAGCCGCTTCCACGTCGGAGACTTTTACTGGCGGCATCGCCTCAATGTCGTCTCTCATCATATCGGCAGCACGTTTAGACATGTTCTTGAAGATCTTCTCACGTAGACCGTCATCAGCACCTTTAAGCGCTTTTTGTAGAACGTCTTGTGGAACATCACGCAGCAGTCGCTGAACACCTTGGTCATCAACTTCAATAAGGTTTTCAAAGACAAACATAAGATCTTGAATCTGCGTTGCCATATCTTCGTCTTGATCACGGATTTGATCCATCAAGACACCTTCCACATTATTGTCCATGTAGTTCATGATCTCAGCCGCGGCTTTCAGGCCACCAATTTTGGCAGCTTGAGCACCCGCTTGACCCGCAAACTGTTTCTCCATGATTTCGTTCAATTCAGCAAGAGCCGAAGGTTGAACTTCTTCAAGGTTAGCGATACGCATCATCAGATCCAGACGAACTCTTTCTGGGAATTGAGACAGAATCTCAGCCGACTGATCAGAATCGAGATACGACAATACAATGGTTTGAATCTGAGGGTGCTCGTTGATGATGATACTCGCCACCTGACGAGGATCCATCCACTTAAGTGAGTCCAAACCTTTCGAGCCAGTACCAAGAAGGATTTGGTCAACAAGGTTATTCGCCTTGTCTTCACCCAAGGCAGCAACCAGTGCATTACGCATGAAGTCTTCACTGCCCATACCAATGTTGGTGTACTTCTGAATATCATCTAAGAAAGCACGGTGAACCGCTCCCACTTTTTCTTGGGAGAGATCAGTCGCTCGCGCCATTGCACTACCCACACGCTGAACCTGTTTTGGCTCTAGGTGACGAATAATACCAGCAGCATCTTCTTCATTTAAACTTAGCAACAAGATCGCAGCGCGTTCGTCGCCTGAGATAGAATCGATATCCACGCTAGAGACATCAAGCACTTCACCGCCTTCCGTTTGTTGTGGAACTATTTCGTTAGCCATCTACCATCCAATTCTTAACTACTTGAGCTGCTAGCTCTGGTTCATTCGCTACAAGTGCACGTACTGCTTTCAGCACGTCTTCGTCTTTATGAAGGTTAGGTAAGTCGATGCTTGAACCAAATTCAAACAGCTCGCCACCTTCAATATCACCACCAATTAAGCTGGTTTCGCCGTCGGCGCCAATTGGCATACCATCAGGGCCGTACATTTGATCATCATCGTCAGCTGCTGGGTTAAGCAGTTTCTTCATTGCAGGGCGAACAAGTACCAATACCACGACGATAATAACCAACGCGCTCGCAAACCAACGTACCCAATCATTGAAGTTTGGATGCTCCCAAATTGGCACATCAGCGACAACATCCGTCACTTGTGGTGCGAACTGCATGCTTAACACATTGAGTAAATCGCCACGATTTTCATCAAAGCCGACAGTACCAATCAGTACCTGACGAATCGCATTAATTTCGCTGGCAGGGATTGGCGTATGAACCACTTCGCCCGTATCAGGGTTCAGTGATTGACGGTCTTTGATCGCTACCGATACCGTCTGTCGGTTAACCGTGCCACTCTGTTTACGTTCATGGCTGATGGTTGTGTCTAGCTCAAAGTTTCGGGTCGCCTCTTTGTGAACCGAGCCTTGCCCCGTCATCGAACCGTCTTTCATCTGAGCGACATCTTGGGGAATTGAAGCATCTGCAGGGGGCTGGTTACTCAAAGCGCCAGGAATACCAGCCACAGTGTTGCCGTTGTTATAATCTTCTAACGTGTATTCACTTCGAGTCGCTGGCGTATTCGGGTCAAACCGTTTTCTTGTTTGCTCCACAGCACTAAAATCGAGTTGAATATCAACCTGAGCGGTATAGTTACCAAACCCAAGAATAGGAATTAGGATAGAGTCAATTTTTTCACGCAGTGCTTGCTCTTGATTACGCTCTAACTCATGTTCTTTACGACGCGCAGCTGACATCGGGTCTTGAGAACCTGAGTTCAACAGTCGGCCATGCTGGTCGGTCACAGTGATACGTGAGGTTTTCATTCCCGGAACGGCACTTGCTACCATGTCGACAACAGAATCAACTTCTTGCTGCTTGAGGTTAGTACCCGTTTTCAGAGTCAGGAATACGGAAGCTGAGGCTTCTTGATTGTGACGAACAAAGACACTCTGCTTTGGCAAGGCCAATAAAACCTGAGCTTTACGTACCTGTTTCATCTGCTCAATGGCTTTCGCAAGCTGTCTTTCACGACTTAATTTAAGGCGCTCTTGCTCGACACGTTGTGATACACCAAAACCCATGTCTTGCATGAGAATGTCATCACCTGCGTTTCGCTCTTGATTCAAACCCGCTCGTACCATATTAAGCTTTAATGAGTTGTACTCACTAGCCGGTACCGAGATAGTGTTACCTTCAAGAGTGTATTCGATCTTTTGTAGATCCAAGTAATCAAGTACGGGAATCAACTCTTCTGTTTCATAAGCCCCTAATGGACGCATTTCTGGCTCTTTCACCCAGAAAAACAGCATCACAATCAGCGCTACACAGATAGAAATAGATAGGACTAAGACGACCTGACGAAGTAAATCGAGATCACCGACGGCCATATCGAACTTAGAGGAACTGCGTTCACCTAGATCGGGATTTTGCCCTTCTCCGTCAAGCTCAGAACCTGCAATGAGTGCATGGTCATTGCTGTCGCTTACGGTTAAATCTGTTGTTTGACTATTATCTGCCACTATTTAATTACCCAACTTATACCGGCATATTCATCAGCTCTTTGTACGATTCGACCAATCTATTTCTAATTTGGATCGTCGCCTCAAAAGCCACACTAGATTTATTACGAGCAATCATCACGTCCGATAGAGACACGCTTTGGTCACCACTATCAAAACGAGCTTGAAGATCACCTGAGGTCTTTTGTAATGAGTTCACGTTATTAATGGCCTGCGTCAGCATGTTGCCAAAATCTGCACCGACCGCTTGCCCCGTTGCAGCAGGACGCGCGCTAGCAGCTTCAACCATCATTGCCTGCATTTCGCCTTGTAAACCATCTATTCTCATCTACTACCTCAGGAGTCAAAATTATGACTATCTATTTAGCTGTATTATTGACAGAGCAATTAGCGTGCCACACATTAAATTGACTAGACATCGTATTACACTAGTCAGAAAGCTGACACTACTAATCTATCCTCAGTTTGGGATATCTATTCCAGCATCGCGCATTTTCGCCAACTTATAACGCAATGTGCGAGGGCTAATGCCCAACTTTTCTGCCATTTCTTTGCGTCGGCCATTACAAGCGATCAGCGTCTCAAGAATAATCGCATACTCTTGATCTCGAAGCTCATTTCCAAGCCCTTCGCTGGCAGCCGAGACTTTACCAATAGGGTTCGCTTCAGCAATCGGCTTGATGTCTGGCGCTGCAACACTGTTGCCTTCCACAATTTGCTGTAGACCACTTGCGTCTTGCCAATCGACACCTTCAAGCAAGATGTGCTCACCTGAAATATTTTCTTGCTCACTCAAAATTAGAGCGCGCTGCACGACATTATCCAGTTCACGCACATTACCCGGCCACGGATAATTGACGAGCTTACTGAGGGCTTGCTCGGACAGAACAGGAACGGGCATACCAAGTTTGGTGCAATGGCGCTCAACCAAGTGCTTCGCAAGCGGCTCAATATCGCCTTTCCGTTCACACAGTGCTGGCCAAGTAATTGGAAATACATTAAGGCGGTAGTATAAATCTTCACGGAAATTCCCTTCAGAAACATACTGCTTTAGGTCGCGGTTACTGGTTGCCAGAACACGAACATCCAGCTTGATACTCTTACGGCTACCAAGACGTTCAACTTCGCGCTCTTGCAATACGCGCAGTAGTTTCGCTTGTAGGCTAAGATCCATTTCACTGATCTCATCCAACAAAATAGTACCGCCTTGAGCTTGCTCAAATTTACCAGGACAAGCTTGAATAGCACCAGTAAATGCGCCTTTATCGTAGCCAAACAGTGTTGCTTCCAACATGTTATCTGGAATCGCGGCACAGTTAATCGCAACAAACGGACCGTCTTTACGGCTCGAAGCGTTGTGAATATAGCGAGACATGACCTCTTTACCAGAACCACTTGGCCCCAACACCATGACGTTAGCATCGGTTTTAGCCACCTTATCAGCCAACATCATTAGTTTGATGCTTTTCTCATCGGCAACGATGGCATCGCCATTATCATCCGATTTTACCGGAGCGTAACGGCTCACCATATTGAGCAGTACTTCAGGCGCAAATGGCTTTGCCATATAGTCTATAGCGCCCTCTTTCATTGCGGCAACGGCGTCTTCAATGTTGGCATACGCTGTCATCAACAATACTGGTAGATTTGGCCAATGCTGCTTGATATTTCTTAGCAGTGCTAAGCCGCCCATACCTGCCATCTGCACATCAGAGACAACAATATCAACGGAGTTCGATTTCAATTTTACCAGAGCATCTTCCGCACAATCCGCTTCCAGCCATTCATAGCCAGCAAGCGCGAGAGTGTCGACAAGGGCTTCGCGTAGACCTTCATCATCTTCGACGATTAACACTTTGCTTTGAGCCATAGGATTCTCCAGTGTAAATTCAGTTAAAACTTATTAGTCTTCAGAAGAAGCGCTTCTTTCCAGCGGTAGACACATGGTAAAGCATGCGCCGTCCCCTTCTTCTGATATCAATTCCAGTCGGCCTTCATGTGCTCGACAGACCATTTGTACAACGGCTAAACCTAGACCTGTACCTTGCGAACGAGTGGTAAAGAAGGGTTCCATAATTTTACCTTGAAGCTCTTTCGGTACGCCGGGGCCACTGTCTTGCACTGATATCTTAAGCTCGCCGTTTACGGGCCTAAAAAAAACATCAATCTGCGATTCTTTACCCGCAATTTGAGCCGCATTCAAAACTAGGTTGCTCAGAGCAGAAGCTATAGCATTAGCATTGCCAAACATCTGAGTCTCTTCGCCTTCCACTTCCTGGCAATAATCAATCTGGTTCGATTTTAATGCCGCTTCCACCATTGGGTGAAATTCAGTGATCAGTTCAGCAACGGTAAATGGCTTCACAACCTTGTTGTCGCCACCTTTAGCAAACAACAGCATGTCATTCACTTGCTTCTCTAAGTCATGGAGCCTATCCATAAGCTTAGATTGAAAGCGCGTTTTTGTTGCTGGCGGCAGGTTCGGCGCGGCAAGGTTTGATGCATACAGCATCGCACTAGAGAGTGGCGTACGAACCTGATGTGCCAACGAGGCTACCATTCTGCCTAGCGACGACAAACGCTGAAGATCACTCACGCGAGACTGTAGAAGACGAGTTTCTGTCAGGTCAGTGATCAAGATTAGCTGACCTGTAGTCGAGGCTGAAATCGCCAAGCGCACTTTACGCCCGTTCTTCAATGAGATCTCATGTCCATCATCGTCTTTTGGGTCAAAGGCACTTTGAATCACCGAAAACCACTTCTCGCCCACCAGTTCCACACCTAAAATTCGATGCGCTTCTGGGTTCGCTTCCCTTACTTCACCATGAGTATCTAACAAGATGACACCTGCTGGCATCACATCAAGCACTTGCTTATAGCGCTCAACCTGCTGTTCAACTGAATCTAGGTGTGACTGATTTTCTGATTCGTTAGATCCGTGCATGTCAAAAATTTGCCTCAAATACTAAAACAGCCTGACACGTAAAACACGCGTCAGGCTATTTGCTATATTTATCACATAGTTAAGCAAGCAACAACTCGACTATGCCCTCTCTATTCTCTCAACCAAAACGATGCTTTAACTCAACACCCGTCTTAATTTGATATCGCTGAACACGAATCTGAGCTCTATCGCTGTAGATTGTACTTCCGCATTTTTTCAACCAGAGTGGTTCTGCGCATTCCAAGCATGTCTGCAGCACGGGCAACAATGCCACCCTGCGCTTCCAAGGCTTGGTTAATCATGTTCACTTCCATATCCGCCAACAGCTCTTTCAAATTAACACCTTCTGGTGGTAACTCTTGAGGCGCATTCGCGTTATCGGCAAGATCATCTTGCTGGTCAAAGCTGAAATCTTCTGAGAACAAATCAGAAAGTGCATCACGTTCTTGCTCTTCTTCCGACACAAAGCGATTAAATTCAGGCTGGAACTCAGGGATATCACTGTATCTATATTTAGTGGGTAGATGATTCACATCAACCAAGCTATTCGGATACAGGATAACCATTCGCTCAACGAGGTTCGCTAGCTCACGAACGTTACCTGGCCAGTAGTGCTCCATCAAAGAATTGATAGCACGAGCCGTGAAGCAGATAGGCATACTGCCTTCCGCTTCCATTCGAGTCATTAGTTCTTGAAGCAACAGTGGAATATCTTCTTTACGATCTTGAAGCGCCGGCATTTCAATCGGGAATACATTCAAGCGGTAATAAAGATCTTCACGGAACGAGTCATCGTCGATCATGTCTTCAAGATTGCGGTGTGTTGCTGCAATCACACGAACGTCAGCTTTAATGGTGCTGTTGCCACCTACGCGTTCAAAACAGCGCTCTTGCAGTACACGCAACAACTTAACTTGCATTGCCATTGGCATATCGCCAATTTCATCAAGAAACAGTGTGCCACCTTCAGCCAATTCAAAGCGACCTTTTCGTGCGGTAATCGCACCAGTAAATGCGCCCTTCTCATGACCAAACAACTCACTTTCGAGTAAGTCCGGTGGAATAGCACCACAATTCACAGGCACGAAAGGCCCAGAACGGCGCTTAGAGTGATAGTGAATATTACGCGCTACGACTTCTTTGCCGGTACCAGATTCACCAAGAATCAGCACGTTCGCTTCCGTAGAAGAGACTTGTTCAATTAAGTGACGTACTTCTTGAATACCAGCACTTTGCCCTACTAGGCTGCGAAACAGTGTGTTCTTGCGTGCCGAAGACACCACTTGAACACCCTTGCGGCCTAAGAAATCTTTACAGTGCCTTAATGCATCACTTAATTGCGGGTAGTTAAGGGGAAGTTCAAGCTCGCCAACATAGTTAGTTAGCTCGTCAACCGGGTGATTGTTTTTACCAATCACCAGTAAAGGGATGTGATTGGCGTGAACAAGCTTTTCATTCAGTAATGCGTTGAAGCCTTTACCTTTAATGGTACCAATAATGCAGCCGGCCCACTGTAGTGACCAGTCAACTTTACGTGCTTGTTCAGAGCTGATTACTTCGCAGCTCTCTCCTACAAACTCTAATATTGTGCTTAAATTGTGACGATCTTGAGCGCTATCGTCGACGACAAGCAGTTTTGCCAAACCTTGCATAAGTAGGAATTATTGCCTTTATTTTGGTGCGATGCGGAAAACGGTGAGCGACGTAATCGATAAAACAGAGAAAAGTATCAATGATTATGGTCTACGTGGACAAATTTAGGAAATCAGCAACGAAAAAAGCCACTAGGCTATCTAATGGCTTCTATTTTATTTGATTAAAAAAATAAGGCAACCAACCAATTAAGGGATATGAGATTGGTTAAAACTGCAATTTTTCTTTAAATACCTACGTCAGCAGACGTCAAGTTGTGATATTCGTTCGGAATTTGGTCCCAAGCGCTCTTAATTTCGCGGATAATATCGATAACATCATCAATAGCCTGTGGGTCATTTTTGTGATTTGCCGCAGAAATTTGCGTGATCATGAACTCATAAAGTTGATCTAGGTTTTTCGCAATATCGCCACCATCGTCCATAGACAGGCAACTACGTAGGCTAATAATGATATCCAGAGCCTTACCAAGTCGCTCGCCTTTCACTGGGATGTTGCCCGCTTGCATTGCCGCTTTACCTTGAATCAAGCGCTCGATAGCACCTGCCATTAGCATTTGTACAATCTTATGCGGTGAGGCAGCTGTTAGCTGACTATCCACTGATACCTTTTTATATGCCTGTAAAGAACCGCGCATAGTAAACCTCTTTTATAAAAACTTTTTGTATTGTTGAACTGATTTAGCGCCGTGACGGTATTTGTGTAGGCTCTTACCTACTCGACTCGTCTCTGACTGCATCAATTCGACTAATTTTCTGGTTCTGGTAATGGCTTCAAACCATTCAGAACTTTGCTTAACGTCGGGGTGTGAGTCGATTATTTGAAGCACGTTTTGCAATAACTGTTCTCTGTTATCGACAAGCCGCGTTATTTCTTCAGCATTAATTTCACTAAATTCAAGCTTAGAGATAATTAATTGATCGAGTTCACAAAGCTCTTGCAGCTGACTGTTCATCTATTAGCCCAACGCATTCATCATACTGCCCAGTTGGGATTGCATCTTGCTAGTCGCATCTTGCATGGCAGTAAACTTAGAATGTGTACGGTTTTCTAGGCTGTCCATACGGCGATCGAGTGCGCTTTGGTCATCAACCAAGCGGTAGTTTTGCTCGACTAAGCTCTTTTCTCTAGTACGAATCGAACCTGTGATACCTGTGATACCTTGAATCGCATCTTCCACTTTTTTGGCGAAACCGTTGTTGCCGCCAAAGAACTCACCCAACTTATCGAAGTTATTATTAAGTTGACGATCAAGCATGTCGTAGTTGATTTCTAGCGAGCCTTGCCTAGTGGTAGTGATACCAAATTCAGTCAATGACTTGAGATTATCAGGCGCGCCTTCAATACTTGATGAGAACACCCCTTTCAATCGCGAATCGGCATTACGTACAGTACTGTCGCCAGAAAGCGGCCCTTTTTGGCCAGTCGTTGGATCAACGCCCGCCAAATTCTTAGACACTTGATAAAACTGATTGTAAGAGTTAACGAAAGCTTCAATGTCTTGGCGCACACTATTACGGTCGTACTCAACACCAATTTCAGCCGGTGGCTTATCTTTTGGCGTTTTTCCTTTCACCGTAATATCGATACCTTCTACGGCATCTTCAATCACATTGTTATTACTCGAAAGCTGTGCAACGCCGTCTAGAACGACCATTGAATCTTGCCCCGCCTGAACTTCAGCCATACCGCTATAGGTATCAAAAGACTGCTGTGCCTGTTCGAGCTCAGCTTGCGCTTTATCGACTTTATCTAAAAGCTCACGCTCTTCGGGTTCTAATTTCGCACGCTCAATTTTTTTGGCTTGTTCGGCGGTCAATTCGCCTTTTTGAACTTTCTCAGCCAAATCGGCTTTTTCTTGTGAAATTTTATCTTCGATACGCGCTTGTTCAGCTTCAAGCTTTTGCTGAGCTTCTTTCGGCGTCACGTAGGAATCGGTCAGAGTACCCGAGGCAGCATTTGACCACCCCGGCACGTCAGGCGCCTTCTCTATCGCTTTTTCATCAAGCTCAAGTTCTGGTGTGTAGTAAGAATCTAAAAGAGTTCCTGAGGCTGTTTCAGTCCAACCTGGGATATTGTCTTCGGGCATCACAGACTTTGACGCAAAAGCTGCGTCTAGGGCAGCTTGACCATCGGCTGCAGCTTGCTCGCCGTAACTAAGACCTTGAGAGTCTCCGTCAACATCTGAGGTAGAACCGGTTTGGGTTGCTGGGATAACATTGCCGTCTTCATCGAGTTTTTCACTCGCATTTGGGTCATCGTTAGCGATCGCTTCATCGATGAGTTCAACGGCTTTTCCAGCAGGAGTTAGAGCAAGAACATCTTGAGCAGCAAGGCGCGCTTTCTCTAGCGCCTTCACGCGCTCTTCTAGAGTTTTGTATTCGAGTTGTTTTAGAGGGTTAGCAGCATCAGACTCTACATTAATGCTGATCTGCTGATCTGAACCAGACTGGTTCGAGGCGACAATAAGTCGTGGGCCTTCGACATCATTGATAATAGATGCACGAACGCCTGGATTGCTATCTGCGCCGTTTATACTGCGAACGACATCGATAAGTTTCGATCTGTCGCCAACTTGCACATCAAAGCTGTCATCACCAAGCGAAACCTGCAGCTTACCCGGGCCAAATTTCATGTCCTCTGACAGTACATCAGAAGCCACTTTATGACTCTGGGCAAGCTGCAACACATCGATGGCATATTTGCCAGCGATCGCTTCGGTAGTCGCGGTTGCAGAGACAAGACCTTCATCGGTACTTTCAACTGTTCGCACAGCAAAAGCTTTTTCCTGACGAAAGTTTGTCATCAGGTTTTTCATCGAATCAAGGGATTCTCTGAGTCTTCCATAGGCACTAATGCTGGTATCGATTCGCGTTCGTTCATTATCAATTCGTTGCTGTTTAGGTACACGCTCCGAATCAACAATTTTGCTGACCATGGAATTGATATCCATGCCAGACGAAATCCCCATTGGGCCAAAACTCATTAAACCACCTCAATAATACGACTTAAACCTTCACCTCAAATATTCTACTATTTGAGTTTTGGGCTGCTAGGCGCCTTAGAATCTCAAGCATTTCTTCATCAGGAATCTGGCGAATAATATCACCGGTGGTGGTCTCATAAATAGTGACCACATCTCTCCCCGACTCTTCATCGACTTTAAAGGCAACACCCTTGTTGAGAGAGGAGACAAACTCGTTTACCTTCTCTACCATCTTGACTCGCTCTTCATCGTTTAACTGCTGTCTATCTTGAGCTAATTGAATCGCAGCTTCGGTAGCTTGCTCTTTCGATTTTTCTACCTTGCCATAAGATGTTGCTTCTTTCAGTCGTGAAATGTTCGACGCACTACTACCTTCATCGCTTGCAAATTTAATGCCATTAGGTGAGCCATAAGGCTGGATGTTCGATGCGTTGGATGGAATTTCCATAACACTCTCCCTCCCTCCTTTATGAGCCAAGCAGTAAAACTCTACCCAGAGTAGAATTTACCACTACTTACCAAGGTAAGTTTAGCCCAATAAGCTTAGAGCTGCTGATGGTGACTGCTTCGCTTGAGCTAGGATAGAAGTACTCGCCTGTTGCAGAATTTGAGACTTCGTCATTGCCGTTGTTTCTTTCGCGTAATCGGTATCTTTGATACGGCTCTTAGATGCATTAACGTTTTCGTTGATGTTATCTAAGTTGCTGATTGCATGATCAAAACGGTTTTGGAAAGCACCAAGAGAAGCGCGGTTACTGTCCACTGATTTTAGTGCGCCATCAATAACAGATACGGCTTCGTTCGCACCAGCAACCGAGGTTACATCGATATCGTTAACAGTCACGTCTTTAGCGGCACCGATACCTAGCTCGCCCGCAAGGCTGCCACCAAACTCAACATCACCTTCAACTTTTTGACTTGAAGCGAAAAGTTGCAATTTGCCGCCTTCACCAACAGACGCTTTAACATCTTCACTTTGGCCATTGATGTACGTTGCTAGCTCTTCGATATCGTTGCCTTCTTTTGCAGAAATAGACAGCTCTTGAGCTTCACCAAACTTATCGTTGTATTTGATAGTCAGATCAGAACCTGCGCCTACACGCCAAGAAGCATCTTTGCCTTCTTCTACGCCGTAGCTTTTGCCACCCATGTCTTGAGTGTCGGTACGCATGTTATTCATAGTCAGCATCACTGCTTCACCAGAATCAGCACCGATTTGGAAAGATTGGCTACCGTAAGTACCGTTAAGAAGCTTGTTACCACCAAAAGAGGTCGTTTCAGCGATACGGTTAAGTTCTGTGTTTAGAGCAGAGACTTCTTCCTGGATCGCAACACGTTCAGATTTGCTGTTTGAACCATTTGAAGATTGAAGAGAAAGGTCACGCATACGTTGCAGAATGTTGGTTGACTCATTCATTGCACCTTCAGCTGTCTGTGCAATAGAGATACCGTCATTCGCGTTTTTCACAGCCATATCTAGGCCACGGCTTTGCGACGTTAAGCGGTTAGAAATTTGTAGGCCTGCAGCATCATCTTTTGCGCTATTGATTTTATAGCCAGAAGACAAACGCTCCATTGATTTTTGAGTACCTTCAGCCGCGCTATTTAGGTAGCGCTGAGCCGTCATTGCAGACACATTAGTGCTTACATTAATCGCCATAGTTGATCTCCTTTAGGCATTTTTTAATGTACTTATGTGACTCTCACCTCACACAAATACATGTCAATTTTGTTTATGCACCAGTGTCTCTCTCACCTTACATTGGTACATATCATTTCTCTCAATCCCTTTAACGGCCCCTTAATTAGAAGCTTTAATAAAAAATGTGCTTTTTTTCATATTCTTTTCAACAACAAAGAAAAGTGTGATCGGGATTCAATTAATCGAGCGACATTCGCTAAAGTTTCCATTCAGCTTGGATTAATGGGCGTGGTGTTGAATATAAAAACCAAAAAAGATCCCTGATATCTCGTTCTACTCGATTCTGGGATGACGAAAGACTGCTTCGATGTAGTAAGCGAGGAAATCATCATTTCCCAATTCCCGTCATTCCCTACAGTGAGGAACGAACGTGATAGGGAATCTCGCTTTTACTCCTGCTCACCGATAGCGCACTTTTCCAAATACACCTTCGCCAAATTGCAGGCAATAAAAAACCCAGCCGAAGCTGGGTCTGTTTAGCGCTCATCTCTCACCACGAGCTAATTTGTGGAGGCCTTACATTAACACTTATGATTCAATAACGCTTAATAAGTCAACGTGGCTTTTCAATCGATTAACCTAGTAGGCTAAGTGCCGAGTTCGGAGCTTGCTTCGCTTGAGCAAGGATCGAGCTTGAAGCTTGAGAAAGGATCTGAGACTTAGTCATCTGGGTCGTTTCTTTCGCGAAATCGGTATCTTTAATACGGCTCTTAGATGCATTAACGTTTTCGTTAATGTTGTCTAAGTTGCTGATAGCATGGTCGAAACGGTTTTGGAAAGCACCTAGCTCAGCACGGTGGCTATCTACATACTTAAGGGCCGCATCGATTACTGCAACAGATTCTTGTGCACCACCAACTGACGTTACATCAATCGTATCAACCGTTACTTCTTTACCCGCTTGCATGCCTAGTTCACCCGCAAGTGAACCAGAAAACTCAACGCTGCCTTCAACCTTGTTATTACCTGCAAACATTTGTAGGTTGCCGTCTTCAGTTACAGACGCTTTAACAGAATCTTGTTGACCATTGATGTACGTTGCTAGCTCTTCGATGTCATCGCCCGCTTTCGCAGACACATCGATTTCTTGTGCTTGACCGAAGTTATCAGTGAACGACATTTTTAGGTCGTTTGCACCAGCTTGAACGTTCCAGTCTTTGTCTTTCGCGTTCTCAGTTTGGTAGCTTTTACCACCCATCTGAGCGTTATCAGAGCGCATGTCTTTCAGTTGAAGCATTACCGCTTCACCATTATCCGCACCGATTTGGAATGATTTAGTACCGTGAGTACCGTTAAGCAGCTTATTGCCACCGAAAGACGTTGTTTCCGCGATACGGTTTAATTCGTCATTCAATGCTGTTACTTCTTCTTGAATCGCTACACGCTCAGATTTTGAGTTTGAGCCGTTTGAAGATTGTAGAGACAAATCACGCATACGTTGCAGGATGTTGGTTGTCTCGTTCATTGCACCTTCAGCAGTTTGTGCAATAGAGATACCGTCGTTCGCGTTACGTACAGCAACATCAAGGCCGCGGCTCTGAACGTTCAAACGGTTAGAGATTTGTAGGCCCGCAGCGTCATCTTTCGCGCTGTTGATTTTAGAGCCTGAAGCTAGACGTTCCATTGATGTTTGTTGTGCGCTGTTTGCGTTGTTTAGGTAACGTTGCGCTGTCATCGCTGAAACGTTTGTATTTACATTCACTGCCATGGTGATTTCTCCAATTGATTTTCCGGTATAGCGGTTTCCGACGTCTCGGAAAACCAAGTAGTTCTCTCAAAGTTACTTTTAATAACGGCTCAAAATCCCGAAGCTTTAGAAAAACTTTTAAAAAACCACAAATAAAATATTAATTTGATATTTATCAGCAGGTTAAATTTACTGATTTTCTAAAGCAGCTATTGAATTTAATTAGGTAAAGATCCTAATTTGTTCAAAAAACACGCTAACCGTCGTTAAAATTGGTCAACGCTCAGAAATGATCAATCACCAAAGATCATTGATGGGCATAAAGATTATGCAATTTATCTAGCCAAGGAGAGCATTTGTAACGAAGAAAATGGGTTGAATGGAAACTTAAGGATCAGAAAACTAAAGTTAGAAACCAGTGGGGAAACGCAAAAGACAGGAAAACAAAAAGGTAAAAATAAGAAATATAGGAAACAGAGATATAAAGAACAGAAAGGAAAAAGCCCCTTTTCCTTTGAGAGAACCGGGGCTAGTTGGCAGGTCAGAGCCTGTGTGGAGATCATCGAGAAATGAACACATTTCTGACGCGCCGTTGCACTCTTACCGTAAAAATGAATAGCAGGTGAGAGATGAGAGAGCTAAACACTCATAGTAAGTATGCTTGCCAGTTTCCCTTGCTGCATGGCTCACGTCTGAACACGAGTAGCAAGTTCAACCAATAACTATTGCAATAGTGTCATTGCAGAGTTAGGCAACTGTTTTGCTTGAGCAAGTATCGAAGTACCTGCTTGTTGCAGAATTTGTGATTTGGTCATTTGCGTCGTCTCTTTCGCAAAGTCCGTATCTTTGATTCGGCTATTTGAAGCGTCTACGTTCTCTTGAACGTTTGCCAAGTTGTTAATACTGTGGCTTAGACGGTTTTGTTTCGCACCTAAATCAGCACGCTGTGAATCTACGTATTTCATTGCAGAATCAATCACGCTAATAGCATTCTGTGATCCTGCTACGCTCATCAAACTAATATCTTGAACCGATGTTGCACGACCTTCACTCTTAATACCTAGCTCAGAAGCTAAGCCACCAGAAATAGACATAGCCCCTTCAAGGTCAGGTTCAGCAACAAATAGTTGAATGCGACCATCATCGGTAACCGATGCGTTCACAAGATCAGATTGACCATTAATGTAAGTAGCAAGCTCTTCGATATCATCACCCGCTTTGGTATTAATATCTAAAACGATGTCTTCACCTGACTTTGTTTTAAATTCGAGCTTAAGATCGCGAGCTTGTGCTGGTACTTCCCAACTTTTGTCTTTACCGTTTTCAGAATCAAACGTTGTACCACCCATACGGAAATCATCAGCACGAACACTAGTAAGGCCCATAATCATCGCTTCACCAGAGCTAGAACCAATCTGGAATGATGCTTCACCAAATGAACCATTCAACAGACGACGACCACCAAACGAGGTTGTCTCTGCGATACGGTTAAGCTCATCTTGAAGTGCCGAAGACTCTTCATTGAGCGCGGTACGTTCAGCTGCGGTATTAGTTCCGTTTGATGATTGAATCGCCAGATCACGCATACGTTGTAGTACGTTGGTTGATTCATTCATCGCGCCTTCAGCGGTTTGTGCAATTGAAATACCATCATTGGCATTACGCATTGCCACGTCTAAACCACGTGATTGCGCCGTTAAACGGTTAGAGATTTGCAGACCGGCTGCATCGTCTTTCGCGCTGTTGATTTTATGCCCTGATGACAAACGTTCCATAGAGGTCGCTAAATCATTAGACGCTTTATTCAGGTAACGTTGTGCTGTCATAGCAGAAACGTTAGTGCTTACATTAATAGCCATTTTGCTCTCCTTATGAGTTCGCAAACTTTCTGCGAAGCGGCCAGCTTTACTCTCATATGGATAAGCACTGACCGTGTATTACTCGCTAAACCCTATGCAAGGTTTAAGATCTGTATAAATCATTTTATGACCAATACATATACAAGTTATATGCCAAGTTTAATACTGTTTTAATTAAATTTTAATATACATAAAATCAATCACTTAAATTAAAACTTAACTCGATTTGGTTTAACTGGCTTAGGGAACAAAAAGTACCTTCATTGACCCATTGCCGCTTTTTGCCGCTATTTTCAAACAGATGACACCCTGTATAAAAAACCGGCAAAGGTTGAAGTGATTCGCTCGTACGGCATAGCACATACGGCAAAGAATCTAACTTCAATGGTGAGTGTTAGTTCACCACTAAATACCGATTGATCATTAAATATAGTTAAACAAGGTCAGGTCTTTGGTTTTACCAAACGCTTGTTGAGAAGCTTGCAATGCTCGTGAGTTTTCATTGAACTCAATGATGGCTTTCGAGTAATCCAAATCTTCAAAGTTGCTTTTTGCTTTGGCTAAAGACAACTTAAAATCTTCATGTTGCTGTTCTTGGATATCAAGCGTATTCAATCGCGCACCGACATCCGTTCTCGCTTTGGTCAAATGAATAAACGCAGCATGGAACTCTTCGGTTGCTTGTTGCAACTTTGCCGTCGCTGATGCGTCAGACACGGATGATTCTGCAAGTTCTGCTGCATCTTGGAAGGTGTCAAATATTGAAAATGAGCTTCTTGGCTCCAAAGTAATCGAGTCGCCTTTGGTGATTTGACCTTTGATTTGAATACTCAAACCTTCATATTCAATACCTTTAGATGGTTCAAAATCTTCCACAGATACAGTACTACCATCTTTTTCTAGTTGATAAGCAAACTGACCATTTTGCATATCGACAAAAGTAACTTTGTAAGTTGAATCATCTTGAAAAGACTCATTTGTGGCTCGTTCAAGTAACAATGCAGAGGCCGGCTTCAAATCATATTGAGGCTCATAATCACCAAATGGGTTATCGATTTCCATAAACAGCTTGCTGCCCGGATCATTCATCGCCATTTCAAAACTACTTGCAACACGCATCTTGCGTTGGTAATCATCACCGGCATAGCTGACATGACCTTTATTATCTCGAAAGAAGGGTTGATTCTTCGGCTTAGTGCCAGCAAATGTGTAGTTACCTGACTCGTCTTGAGAATTAGACATATGCAAAAAATTACTCGCTAATTCTTGAATTTCACGCCTCTTTGCAAGACGATCTTCTGGTGATAACGAACCATTTACCATTTCCATCACGGTACGTTTTGCTTCATCTGCAAAATCCTCCGAATTAGAAATCATTACTTCTTGGTGCTCCAATCGATTGCGGACCAGGACAATGGCGTCACCATATTGCTTAAGCTGCTCTGACTGCTGACCAATGTTTTGCAAATAATGCGTAGCCAACGGATCATCACTTGGCGACTGCAACTTCTTACCGGAAGCAAGTTGCGCTTGATTGTGATGTACCTTATTTTCTTGACGGCGCAAGTCATTTTGTACTGACTGATAATTGTGGAAGCTAGAGATGCGATTCAACATTTATACCTTCCTATCTCAGAGCCAAAATAGTGTTAAACGTATCATTGGCTGCTTGCATGATTCGCGAAGAGGCCATATACGCTTGCTGAAATTTCATCATATTTGCCGCTTCTTCATCTAGGTTAACTCCAGACACTGAAGCGATACGTTCTTGAGCTGACTCTTTTTCCAACCTAGCGATATCACTCAGACGATTTGCCGTTGATGACTTCAGTCCCGTATTAGTATTCAAGTTGTGGTAAAGCTCTAAAATCGTAGATTCACCATCGTTCAAAACTTTTTCAGTTTGAAGATCTTGCAGTTTACGTAAGTTACCGTTGTCACCCTCTGATGGGACAAGGTTTGCCGTAAATTTATCGTTTGCCACGGCTCCAGAGGTCAACTCGAAAGTCGTGCCATTAATCGTAACCGGCCCCTCAGGTGGGTACGGCTGAGGCTGCATTAAAATATTGCCTTTCGGATCAGTCACGGCAAACTGCTCACCTTTTGGTGAAACAATCACTTCAAACTCACGCAATTGACCGGCCGCTAAGATCTTGAACCCCGCAGAGCCTTTCGCGAACGTGGTCGAGGCTTCATAACTTTGCGCGGCAATATCTCTAGGGTCTTTGGTTTCCATCTGAATCTGAGCAGCAAAGTTACGCGTTGGACGCAGTAACAGCTTCTCACCCAATTCAGGAGGGTTTCGAACTTCGACTCGCATCCCATCTAGATAAAAAGCATTGCCTGCTGAATTAGTGCTGACTTTTACCGTTTCACCATCCGGCTTGGTCACGACATATTCACTGCCATCATACTTAAGACCATACTCGCCACCTTTCAAGGCAGAGGTGTCATCAATATATACGGCAACATCAGCCTTTGATTGGCTACCCGCCGTCACGCGTGATTTCGCCACTCGCTCAGAGTTCACATCGGTGAAAATATCTTGGCCAACGTTGCCATTGAGATCTAAGCCTTGTGATTGAAGTAAATTTACTTTCTCCGAGAAAGCCGTCGCCAAACGCCCAAGCTCATCCATGATGTCAGGAATGTGTTCGTCTCGCATATCGAGCATGGCACCGATTTTCCCATCGATATCATTACTGGTAATCGGCTTCAAAGACTTACCTTCAACAATCGCCAGTCGACGCTGATGCGTATCAGGTAAACCGTCAACTAGCTTCAGTTGACTTGCTTCACTACCAGAAACCAAGGTATGACCATTACCAATATGGACGTTAAATCCTTCCGCATTCGAGCGCGGCGTTACCGTCACCTTGGTGTAGCCAGATAGCTCATTGATCAGCTTTTCGTGCTGATCTCGTAAATCATTGTGAGGTCCTGGGGTTCGCATCATCAGACGCTGAACGTCGCGAATCTCAACCGCAATTTGGTTAACACGTTCGATGCCGACTTCTAATTTTTTGTTGGTAGAATCAGACTGTTGACGTACCGTTTCATGAAATTCATTCAAGGTTTTAGTTAAAAGCCCAGCTTTCTCTAGCACGACCTTGCGCGCACCCACATCATTCGGGGTATCGGCGAGTGTCTTAATCGAATCAAACCACTCATTGAGGTTTTCTGGAATCTTCTTCGAAGCAGCCGATGACAACATGCCAGACAGCAGATCAAGGTTAGCTTCGGTATCGCTTTTGTTAGCGGCATTAGTTGTCGATAAGTTAAGTTCTTTAACGGCAAACTGATCCCAAGAGCGGCGAACATTTTCCACATGCACACCCATACCGTAGGTTTGCCCACCGTACTGGCGCGGGTCATTCACACCTTGAATCACAGATTGGCGGCTATAGCCCTCTGTGTTGGCGTTAGAAATGTTATGACCTGTGGTGTTGAGCTGTCTCTGAGCCGTAAGAACACTTTGTGCCCCTACATTCAGAAGATCCGACGCCATAATGCCCCCAAAAAACTTAACAAAACCAGAATGAACTGATTAACTGATTAACTACAACCGCATATTACTAAGACATAAGCAATATATGCGCCAACACAAACAGTGGAGAGTTAAAATACGATAATTTATTGAAGTGTAAGGAGATAACTATGGATTACGCGTAAGAACTGAAGAGGCGGAGAAGAAAAGAGCCTGCCAGTAGCAAGCTCTCTATGTTGATTGATGACGCTAGTTCATCTCATCAATCTTGGCTTTAACTCGTAAAACCTTGTCTGCATAGTTAGGGTCAGTTGCGTAACCAGCCTGATGAATGCCTTTGATGAAATGCTCTGAATTGCCCTGATGCTGTAGCGCCGTTTCGTATCTTGGATTTTCATTCAAGAATTTCACGTAATCATTAAAGCTATCTTCGAAATTAGAGTAAGAACGGAAAGAAGCTGACTCTTTAACGGCTGTTTTTCCATGGAACTCAAGCGTTTGGGTTGCGACCTTATCGCCCTTCCAACTTCTATCTGCTTTGATGTTAAATAGGTTATTGCTGTTACCCAAAGAGTTCTTAATCATCTTAGAGCCCCAACCTGTTTCAAGGGCCGCTTGTGCTAATAGCAGTGACGAATCAACACCGAGTGCGCTCGCCGCTTTTTCAGCGTAAGGCTTCATCGACGTAACAAACGATTCTGGCGAACCAAATGAAGCGGGTTGTTTTGCTGCTGACACGTCTGTTGTTGACTTAGCAGATTGAACTTCAGAGACTTTCTCTTCTGAACGACCAGAATATTGAGGTCTTTCCAACGAGGTATCAAAACCTTCACTGCGAACCTTATCTTCTGTCGCGTCGCTTACTTGACCAGCGCTTAACTGAGCTACAATCATGTCCGCAAGGCCTAATGAACCTGAAGCACTCAACTCACTCGCCATTTGGTCATCTTGCATCTGACGATAAAACTGTTCGTTCTGGCTGTTCAGCATATCCGACTTAAAGCTAGAGTTCGCATCACGCATCGACTTAAACAACATCGACGTAAAAATGGATTCAAACTGTTTTGCCGCCGCGGTTAATGCTTCTTTCTCGCTGCCTTCTTCACCGTTTACGGCTTGTTGACGAAGACGGTCTAGGCTGCCGATATCGTGAATAAAGCCGATGTCATTGTTATTTTTAATCATGCTTTACTCCTTAGATAATGATCAACTGGCCTTCAATCGCACCGGCTTGTTTCAGTGCTTGAAGGATTGCCATTAAATCAGAAGGTGCAGCGCCTACTTCATTGACTGCGCGTACCAAATCGTCCAGCGTTAGGCCCGGTTCAAATTTGAACATCTTGCCATCGCCTTCCGTGATTTCGATATCAGAATCAGGAACCACTACCGTTTGGCCACCAGAGAATGCATTCGGTTGGCTTACGTTGAGATTTTCTTTGATTGCAACCGTCATACCACCGTGGGTTACCGCCGCCGCTCTTAGACGAACGTGCTTACCAACCACAATGGTGCCGGTACGAGAGTTAACTATGATTTTTGCAGAGCCCTCTGCAGGATCAAATTCGATGTTTTCAATTGCCGATAAGAAAGCCACACGTTGGCTAATTTCTCGAGGTGCGCGAACTTTTACAGACGTCGCGTCAACCGCTGAAGCCATTTGTGGGCCTAGGAAATTATTCACCGCATCAGCCAAACGCTGAGCCGTTGTAAAATCGGATTGGATTAGGTTGAAAGTGATGTAGTCACCACGGCCAAATGGAGTTGGGATTTCTTGTTCAACCGTCGCACCGCTAGATATGATGCCGACATTAGGGTTGTTTCCGACGATTTTAGAACCGTCGTTACCTTGTGCACTAAAGCCACTTACTACCAAGTTACCTTGCGCGACCGCATACACCTGACCGTCTAGACCTTTCAGGAAAGTCTGCAGTAAGGTACCACCACGCAGGCTTTTTGCTGATCCGATAGAAGACACCGTTACGTCAACTTCCTGGCCCTGCTTAGAGAATGCTGGGAGTTCAGCGGTAACAATTACCGCGGCGACGTTTTTAGTTTTTGGCTTGGTGCCGGGCGGCAATTGGATGCCAAAGTTTTGCAGCATTGCGTTAAACGTTTGATCGGTAAAGGGAGTTGTCTCACCTGTCCCCGGCAAACCCGTAACCAAACCATAACCGACAAGTTGGTTACTACGAACACCCGCCACTTTTGCCACGTCTTTAATACGCGCAGCATGGGCACTGGTGGCAAGAAATAGCATGCCGAATAGTACGAGTGTGAGTTTTTTCATTGAGTAACCTGTCTGTATTGCTTTAGTTTATAATAACTTAGCGAAATATTTGTGATTGATGAGGGCTGTCAGTATCTCGACGCTCTATCAAGCTCTACAGAGATACATTAAAGAATCGTGCCAAGAATCCAGGCTCTTGCATATCTTTCTGCACGCCCGTACCTGAATACTGAATTCGTGCGTTAGAAACACGGTTTGAAGCGATGGTATTTTCGAAGTCTATATCATCAGGACGGATGGTGCCGCTTAGGCGGATGTACTCATCGCCCGTATTCAGTGTCATCCACTTTTCGCCACGGACTACTAGGTTACCATTGGCTAATACTTCGATAACTTCAACGGTAATGTAGCCGCTGATGCTGTTACTTTGGTTGGCTGACGCGTCACCCGCAAAGGTGTTGGTGTTGCTCAGATCATAAGAAAAGTTGTACTTGTCGATTGTCAGCTCTTGTCCACCGACTGCCAGCGGCTCCATCGTTGCATCGTTCGACTTAGACATGTCTGCGTTGGCTTTCTTGGTCGCTCGAGTATTCTCGTCCAACGCCACGGTAATGATGTCACCAATACCACGAGGTTTTGAGTCGTCATACATGCTGCCAATGTGATTAACATTGAACAGTGAGCCCGTTGCTGCTGCGTAGTGTTCTGGTTTTTCTTTTGGATTGATTGGCGCCCATGCTGGGTCACCAGCAACTGGATCGGTTCGACCACGAAGTGTATCGATAATGCCTGAGCTCTCTTGCGCTGACTTATCACCTTCCACGGCATCAACCACTGTGGTTGCGTTTTCTTCTGCCGGAGTCTCAATAGGATCCAAAACAGAACACCCCGTCATAGACATAAACAGAGCTAAACAAAAAATACGTTTCATGGCGATATACTCTCAGCAGGCAATGGTAAATAGATCAATTGGTAGAAACACGTCAGTTAATTGTAAAAATCTATTAATTATCAATAAGTAAATGGCTAATAAACCAATTACAGCTGTTGGTTAACAAAGCTCATCATCTTGTCTACCGACGAGATAACTTTCGAATTCATTTCGTAGACACGTTGAGCTTCAATCATATTCACCAGCTCTTCGGTTACGTTGACGTTCGATGTTTCGAGCATCGACTGACGAATATTACCTAAGCCATCAAAGCCAGGAACACCCTCTTGCGGGTCGCCACTAGCACCGGTTGGTAAGTAAAGGTTTTGACCTACAGGCTCTAAACCACCTGGGTTTACGAAGTCAGTGATGGTGATTTGGCCAACCACGACGTTGTTTTGCTCACCACGTAGACGTACTGATACTTCACCGTCGTTACCAACAGTTACCGAAATCGCATCTTCAGGAATCACGATTTCTGGTTGCAGAGCATAGCCTTGACCTGATGTAACGATCGCGCCGTCACCGTTCAGAGTGAACTGACCATTTCGGCTGTAACCTGTTTCGCCGTCTGGCATTTCAACTTGGAAGAAGCCGTCGCCTTCAATCATCATATCTAAGCTGTTCGACGTCGTTTGCGCGTTACCGTGAGTGTGCACTTTTTGAGTTGCGACTACTTTTGAACCTGCACCTAACATCAAGCCACTAGGCAGCTCAGTATTTTGAGACGATTGGCCACCTGGCTGGTTGATATTCTGATAGAACAGATCTTCAAACACCGCACGGCTCTTTTTAAAACCAATGGTCGAGGCGTTGGCAAGGTTATTCGAAATTGTTGAGATATTGGTTTGTTGTGCGTCTAAACCTGTTTTACTTACCCATAATGCTGGATGCATAGTAAATTCCTTTAAATTCTATTAGCTCATACGAAGCAGTGAATCAGACGATTTGTCCATTTCCTCTGCCGTGCTCATCATCTTGACCTGCATTTCAAACTGACGTTGCAAGTCAATTAGGCTGGTCATTTCACCTACAGCATTTACGTTACTGCCTTCGATAGCACCTTTAAGCAACGTTACCGCTGCATCTGCTTCGTATGCCTGATCTGGGTTTTTCGAACGGAATAGACCATTCGTATCTTTAAACAAACTTTGGTTGTCTGGGCGTACAAGTTTAATACGGTCAACAATCGCTAACTCTTCAGCTGGAGCGCCTTGAGGAATCACCGAAATCGTACCATCTGTACCAATTTCTACTTTGCTGATCGGGATTGGGAGCGTAATTGGCGCGTCATTCTCACCTAACACCAAGTGACCGCTTGCATTGGTTAACAAACCGTTTTGGTCAACCTTTAGATTACCATTACGCGTTAAACCTTCACGGCCTGTGTTATCCATCACTGAAATCCAACCATCACCTTGAATAGTGACATCAAGATCTCGGCCAGTGGTAACCACACTACCTTGTGCGAAATTATGACCCGGACGTTCTGTCATGCTGAAAACACGAGTAGGCATGCCTTCACCGTACGCTTGCATTGAACGTGCTTGTGCTAAGTCAGCACGGAAACCCGTTGTACTTACGTTGGCAAGGTTGTTAGCACGTAGCTGCAAAGCTTGCATATTTTGCTTAGCGCCACTCATGGCAAGAAACAGTGCGCGATCCATAATTTTGCTCCAAAAATCATCTTCTGGGGCTAATAAAGCAAACACTGTGCCAATATTTTTAACTGTTATTTATCAATAATTTAAATAGAAAACAAACAAGAAAGGTGATCATCAAAGGATCATTGAGGAAGAATTGTTGCCAGTGGCATTACCGGGCGGCAATAGTGGCGGCAAATAGAAAAGTAAACAGCCATATCAAATTCAACAACAATACCCAATTCAATAACATTGAATTGGGTATTCGCAGATGATTCAAACGCTCGAAACGATTAACGAATCTGAAGAATATTCTGTTGCAGTTGGTTGTGTACTTCTAGAGAACGCGAGTTCGCTTGGAAGTTACGTTGAGCAGAAATCAAATCAACCAGTTCTTGAGTCATATCGATGTTCGACTGTTCTAACGAGCCGTTATTGATGCTACCAAATGAACCTTTGTTCGATTCACCCCAGATCTTATCACCAGAGTAGCTAGTAGAGTCCCATTGAGTGCCGCCTTTCTTATCTAGACCTTGCTCATTGGGTACACGAACCAAGCCAACACGACCAAGCATTACGTTTTCACCATTTGAGTAAGTGCCCAGAACAGTACCTGATTCATCAAAATCTACTTTTGTTAAGAAACCTGTTGTCGCACCATCTTCATTAAACTTGGTTAGTTCAAATGGAGCAGCAAACTGAGTTGATGAATCAAGACTGAAATTAAGTGTTTGAGTTACATCAGCGCCGTTTAAATCAATAGGAGTAGTACCGGCTCCTAATTGCTCTGATATAATCGGCTGGCCGTTATTAAGGCTAGCTAAAGTGCCATCATTATTAAAGCGCATTGTATGGCCAACCTGACCCGCTGCATTTGTCGCATCACCACCAGTGATGTTGACTGGCTTCTCACCCTCTCCATCTGTCATGGTGTAGTACGTCTGCCAAGTATTCGGTTGAGTTTGATCTTTAAGGTAGTAAGTCGTTAACTTGTAAGACTGACCCATAGAATCGTATACCGTCGAAGATGTCGAACGATTATACGTATCAGAATCATTAAAGTTAAACGCAGCCGGATCTTTAAGATCACCATTTGCAGGTAAGTTGACCCCTACTTCAATATTTCCAGTTTGCTTTGGCTTGCCGAATTCAGCAGGAATACTAAGTGGTTTGGGTGCATATGAGGATACTTCCCCACTTTCGGGATCAACTGCATAGCCAAGAAGAAATTCATCATTCGAGGTTACCATGAAGTTGTCTTTATTTAAGTGAAAAGCACCGTTACGCGTTAGTTCGTTGATCTCTGGCACCATGCGGTCTTTCGATACTGCAAAGAAACCTGTACCACTGACACGCAGGTCCATTGGGTTATTTGTATAAATACTTGAACCTTCGTGGAACTGTTGCGCAACTTTACTTGCTTGAGCACCACCACCAGGAGTAGTCTTTCCGTTAGTAAACAACGAGCTTGAATACACATCGCCGAACTCTGCTCGAGACTCTTTAAAGCCAAACGTGTTTGCATTCGCAATATTGTTACTGGTTGTATTCAAGTCTAATTGTGCAGCGGATAGGCCGCTCAAAGCTACATATGACATTCCAATATTCTCCTAATCTCTCTAGCTAGCATAATCACTCTTTTAAAGAGTTACGCTTTACCAACTTCTAGTACTTCAGCAAGTCGTACTGGCGATGTAAAACCAGCCAGATTGAGTAGTACGTTGCCATCACCCTTACCAAGAAGCACACTGTTCACGTTCGCATAACTGGAAACTTGGAACTCTGTGTTCTCGCCATCCAGTAAACCCGACGCTTTCACGTTGTATTTACCAGCCGGTAATGGGTTACCGTCTTCGTCTTTTCCATCCCATTCAACACGTGTGTCGCCTGATGGTTTAGAGCCGATATCAAAAGTGCGAATCAATTGACCAACTTCATTCTCAACACGGACGATTACATTGTCCATTGCCTGAGGAAGCTTAACCATTGACGCCATACCGCCATCACCGGGTTTCACACCTGCCGCACCAGGAACCAATACATCGCGGCCAACCAAAGAGGATGCCTGTAATGCTTGGTTAGAAGTCATTGATGAATTCAAGCTTTCAAACTGTGTATTCATTTTGCCAATGCCATCTACGGTCGCAAATGAAGCCATTTGCGCAATCATCTGGTCATTGCTAACCGGCTTAAAAGGGTCTTGTTGGGCTAATTGCTTAGTCAACAAAGATAAGAAGTCTTCTTGTTTAAGATCCTGCTTACCTGTTGTTTCGTCGGGCTTTTTCGCGCCATCTTGAAGACTCTTAAGCTGGTCAACATAGGACAAGCCGCTTTGACCAACATTGTTGTTGATTCCAGCCATTTGTTACCTCCTTATCCTTATTGACCCATCTGCAGCGTACGCAGCAGCATTTGTTTACTCGAGTCAGCAACCTGCACGTTTGTTTGGTACGCGCGTGATGCCGAAATCATGTTGGCCATTTCTTCCATAACGTTCACGTTAGGCTTGTAGATATAGCCTTCGTTATTCGCTAATGGGTGATCTGGGTTGTACTCCGCGCTCAACGGCTTATCGCTTTCCACAATACCTAATACTTTCACAGGCACAGTGTGACCACTGTTGCGTGCTTTATTTAACTCAGCGCCGAACACTGCGTGGCGAGCCTTGTAAGTTTCTTCAGCAGAACTACTTACACTGTCCGCGTTCGCAAGGTTGCTCGAGGTCGTATTTAGACGAACAGATTCAGCACTCATCGCTGAACCAGTCACATTGAATACATTGAATAAACTCATCTAATTATTCCCCTTTAATCGCTTTAGTTAAATTCTTGAACTTACTTCCTAGGAAGTCGAGAGAGGCTTGATGCCTAATTTGGTTTTGCATGAAAAGGTTTCTTTCCAAATCCAAATCAACCGTGTTGCCATCTCCTGTATCAGGTTGGGTAGGAATTCGATACTTCGTTTCCCCGTTCACCGTTGTTGAGGCAGAAATGTGCCGACCATCTGTACGGCTAAGACCAATGCTTGCCCCAGAACTTGCCGCTTGCAGCGATTTCTTAAAGTCTAATCCTTTTGCTTTATACCCAGGCGTGTTTGCTTGCGCGATATTGGTGGAAAGCACCTCAGCGTTACGCTCACGTACACCAACGGTGTGCTGGTGAATGCCTAAAGCATTGTCAAAAGAAATAGCCATGTAAACCTCAACTCAAGAACTGACTGTTATGAGATAACCAAAGCAATATATATACCAACTTTTAAAACAAAGCGGGCTATCAATACTTTTACAGGTTACTCGTGGGTAAACTTGCAATATACAAGCCAAAAAATAGAGTAAATTGGAATGTCACTCTGACTTAAAGATATAGGTTAAGCCGGAAAAAGAAAACCCAGCACTTGGCTGGGTTTTGAAATTAGGCAGTAACGTTGCACCTAAAACTGGTGCCACTCATTACTTTAATTTGTAGATGATGCCTGGATTACAGCGAACCATTTCAAAACGATCCGTTAAGCCTGTTAGCGATTCAGACGCACCCAATAATAGGTAGCCACCAGGATTCAGGCTGTTTGCCATCTGGTTAAGTACCTTTGATTTCATATCAGGCGAGAAGTAAATCAGCACGTTACGACAAAAGATGATGTCGAACTTACCTAACAATGCATAGCTGTCCATCAGGTTCTGAGGGCGGAAGTTCACCATGCGCTTAACGTTATCTTTCACTTTCATACGGCCATCGCCCGCATCTTCAAAGAAAGTACGACGACGCTCAGGAGAAAGTCCACGTCCCAATGCAAGGTTGTCGTACGCGCCAGTGCGGCACATATCCAACATACTTGCTGAGATGTCAGTTGCGGTAATCGATACATTTGGCAACATACCTGGCTTACGAGCTTGAGTCTCAAGAATCGTCATTGCCATTGAGTATGCTTCTTGGCCTGAAGAGCTTGCCGCAGACCAAATCTTAATAGGACGTTTATTTGCCGCTATTTCCGGTAGAAGTTTATCCGCAAGCACAGCAAACGGGTAAGTATCACGGAACCAAAGTGTCTCGTTCGTCGTCATGGCATCGACTGCAGCCACGCGCAGCTCACGGTTTCGACCTGTTACTACATCTCTCAACAAATCAGACAACGAAGCTAACTTAAACTTCGTTACTAATGGGCTTAGACGGCTGCGCACTAAGTACTGTTTGCTGTCACCTAATACAATGCCACATTGAGATTCTAAGAAACGGCTGAAATCGCGATACTCTTGATCACTTATTGTTATAGCAGTCATTAATGTCTCTTTTAGTTAGTTAACGCAGCTTTTACCGCTGCACCAAGCTCATCGGGGTTGAACTTCGCGATAAAGGAGTTAGCTCCTACACGCTCAACCATGGCTTGGTTAAATACACCACTCAATGATGAGTGTAAAATTACGTATAGATCTTTAAGTTCGGCGTGACGACGAATCTCAGCAGTCAGCGTATAGCCATCCATTTCTGGCATTTCGATATCTGAAATCACCAATGAAATCTGATCGTAAATACTGCCTTCTGATGACATCTCCACCAGCTTCTCATAGGCTTCTTTGCCATCTTTCACCGAAATTACTTCAAAACCAATCGACTCAATCGCACGCTGAACCTGCTTACGAGCAACCGTTGAATCATCAGCAATCAAGATACGACGAACCAATTCTTTACCTTGTTCTACTTCTGCGATTTCTTCAGCAATTTTGCTGTCCATTGTTTCATCAACAGGAGAAATCTCCGCTAGAATTTTTTCCACATCAAGAATTTCTACCAGCTCATTATCAATGTTGGTGACTGCAGTCAGGTAATGGGCTTTGCCTGCACCATCTGGCGGCGGAAGAATCGATTCCCAGTGCATGTTAATAATGCGTTCTACTGAACTGACCAAGAAACCTTGAATGGTTCGGTTAAACTCAGAAATAACCACAAAACACTTTTCAACATCCGTTGTAGGACGGCCACCAATCGCTAAGCTCAAATCGATTACAGAGATCGTTTGGCCACGAATGTGTGCTACACCTTTAACCAGTGGGTTCAAGTTTGGCATTTTTGTCAGTTTAGGGCACTGAAGTACTTCTTTTACTTTAAAAACATTAATGCCGTAACGCTGACGCCCCATTAGGCGAAAGGTTAGTAATTCTAATCGGTTTTGACCGACGAGTTGCGTACGCTGATTCACCGAATCAAGAATACCCGTCATGAGCTCATCTCCATATCAAACTTTTTTGTATAAAAAGTGTTAGTCTACTGCAGGCTACGAACCACTAGAGAAACGGAATGATATATCATAAAACAAATCTGCCGCTTTTTTCCATAGCAATGTGTAGAGCTACTTTTAAAACTGTCGCTAAGTTTATCGGCATTTTATCAATATTGTTTAGTTTTTTTGTACAAGCTGCGACTCCAGAGCAAATTGAAATGATTCAGTCTGCGGCGGAGCAACACATCCTAGAGACAGTTGAGCAGCCACAAGGCGGCGAACTCTTTGTTAACTCAGCAAATGTGGACTCTAGAATCAAAGCAACAGATTGCCCTATTCCTCTAGATACCAGCGCCTCAACCACCAGCAATACCCGTAGTAGCATTACGGTTTTAGTGCAATGTGTTCCTGATGAGTGGCGAGTTTACGTGCCGGTACGCCTTTCAATGTCAGTACCACTAGTCACAACAACACGCTCACTAGCAAGAGGCGAAATCGTTGGTCAATACGATGTCACCACCGCTATGATTTCGCTTAACAAGTTTCGTCGCCAAGGTTTCACCGCTCCCCAACAAGTGATCGGCGCTAAGGTAAAAAAGAACCTGAGGCCAGGTGATGTTGTCGAAAGAGGCGATATCTGTGTCGTATGCCGAAACGAGAAGGTTATCATACAGGCAGTAAAAGGTGGCATGACCATTACCACCAAAGGGACTGCGCTTACGGATGGCTCAATGGGTGATCAAGTAAGAGTGAAAAATGATAAATCACAGCGTATAATTGAAGGTATTGTTACCAGCATGTCTGAAGTCACGGTTTACTTTTAACTCTTTACTTCTAAATTGACGGTATCGTTAGTTATTTTGCTCTCAACTTTAACGCCAAAATATAACTGCTGCGGTGTTTTGTCCCTTTTCGACTATTGAGCTAAAAATTGTTAAAGTATTCGAACCCTTGGTCGATATTGATTGTACAGGTTCCCATTTTTGAAGAAAAAGGCTTAACTATGGCAGGCATTGATAATATTCGTTCAGGGCAAACCCTAACGACCACTAACCGACCAACTGTACGCTCTGATTCTAGCTCTGAGGCATCACGTTCTGATGTATCAACTAAATCACCAGCAAGCAAAGACGCGGTTTCACTAAGCCAACAAGGCAAAGCGATTGGTCAGCTCCATCAAGACATGGCTGCACAACCAAGCTTTGACTCTGTAAAAGTTGCGGCAATCAAAGAAGCGATTGCGAACGGTTCATACACTGTCGATCCAGAGAAACTGGCTGACAACATGATCAAGTTCGAAGATGAATTAAAAGGCCTTTAAGAAAACACTAACTTTTTATTGAAGTTATTATCTTAAAGTACACGAGGTTATAAATAGGTTTACGTTATGGCGGCACTAGCAGATTTAGTTAATTTTCAACTTCAAAATGCCAAAGCCTTATCTGAATTATTGAGTTCAGAGAAAACCGCTATTACGAGCCGACAATCAAACGATATTGAGCGAATCGCCAAAGAAAAAGTGGTCCTTGTTGAACAGCTAAGATCAACCGATCAACGAATTGCTACCCATACCAATATCTCAGAATTGACCGAGAACCCTGAACTTGCTCAGTTAGTCGCGACCATAAAGTCCATAGTGCACGACTGCCACCAAGCGAACCTAGTCAATGGCGAAGCCTTGAATCGAGCGCACCTCAGTTTCAAAAAACTCAGCAATATGATGCAGCAAAGCCATGGTAAAATTGGTATGACTTACAATGCCGGTGGCCAAACGCATACGATTTCTACGCTGGGAACCAATGTAAAAGCCTAATTGGGCTAATCTTCTTCGCACAACACCCTTCTTTCTTGTATCTGTATCTGTATCTGTATCTGTATCTCAGCCTACCCTTCTCGCTACACCGTCAAAGTATCTCTATCTGTAAATGCCCCTAATAAACGATAAACACAAAAAAGCGGCAAGTATTTTCATACTTGCCGCTTTTACATTCACTGTCGTTATTTATTGCCGCCCTGCCATCTGGAAAGCGAGAGCAACTTATACAACTCGTCGGTCATATGACTTAAATGGTCATAAAGACTAGAACAGCGTTTGTTGTCTCTTCTCTGGTACAGCTTGAACTTCGCCGTAATCGCGCAACTGTTCCATCTTACGAATATCGAGCTGAAGTTCGGTCACGTAACTATCGCCAACAGGATAACTGCGCACCACTTCAGCACCACGAATCACGCCATCGACAGCACCTGTCGTTCGCTCAGTACCTAATCGCTGATCTGACAGTTCAGCTCGGCCACTCACTCGCATACCATACACTTGCTCGGCAAGCTCACGATAGGCATCAATTTTAGATGCTCTCATGGCACGGATACGTTTCTCTTCGTCATTGCGGCCTGATTGCTCACTGATACTTGCGTAACCAACGGCAACTAAGAAGTCGTCTGGCCTCATACTTTGCAATGGCTGGCAGCCAACAAGCAGTAAGGCAGCAATAACAAATATTAACTTCTTCATCTCGAACTCCTAAGGGCGAAGAATAACTGTGTAAGGCTGAGTCATCGTTGGATCAGAACGAATAATGACACCATCTTGAGTTCGAATACTGTTCAGAGTATCTAGATCTCGACCAATACGATCCGCTGGCAAAAAGCCTTGCGCGGAAGCAACCACTATGCGAGTTTGCATGCCAACAACACGAGCATTTACTAACACACCGCCTTCTTGACGAAGCATAGTGCCTGTTAGTACGTACTGTACATCTTGCTCTTGAGCTAAGTCTTTCCAATCGCGGCTTAACGCGAAGTCACCTTGGTGAGTCACTTGAATAGAACCGGTTGTTTTGAAATCAACCACCTTAAATCCACGACGCTGAAACTGATGAATGAAACCTTCTGATACCGAGTTTCCTAACCAGTTTGTTGTGTCCATGTGTTGCAGGTCAACAAACGAAGTAATCGCTATCGGGGTTCTTGCTGAGATACTCGTATTCGAAATGATCAGATCTTCGGTCATACTTTCCACGAAAAAATCCATGGTATGACGAGGGCTATCCATCAACATAAACTGACTGCCTGAATACTCAGACTTGCCGTTATAGATTGGCGAATAAGCGCATGAGGTCAATAACATGACACTCATTACTACGAGCCATTTTTTCATTCTCTTATCTCCAGATAGTTTTAGTGCTCCCTGTTCCAATATGTTCTCACCATTATTCTTTTCAATGGATTACAATGTTGGAACAGTCTTTGCTTTTCATTAATGGTTCAGATTAAGAAAAACGCACTTAAGTCAGCTTCAAGCTTATAGTTATTTGTTAAGCAATATTTATACCCAACTGGTAACGAATAGATGAAAAAAATAATTTCTTACTTATTTTCAATAAGTTCACTGATAACCATAAGCTTCAGTGCTCATGCCTCTTGGTATGAAGTTACCGGTACCGCAGCCATCGTATCGTCAGAGGAAACGGCAAGGGTCCATGCGCTGGAAGACGCGGTATATAAAGCAATCCAGTTCTCAGGTGCTGATATTGGTAGTATCTCCAACCTCACGCCCTATCTAAACGCAAACAAGAAAGAGTTTCAATTTACCAATCATGAAGTGCGCTACATCTTGGTAGAAAAAGAGAAAAAACGCAGTGGCAATATAATGGTCACTGCAAGGATCGACATCTATCCTTCGGCAAATGCTTGCCATGAGAGCCAATACAAGAAGACATTTTTGGTCGGCAACATTGATGTGACTTCCCCACAACAAGCTGTAATGGGCAGAATCTATAATATTGGTGATGATTTTAGCCATGTCGTTGACCGACAACTGGCCCAAGAATCTCGTAGCTTTGTTTCTGTTGGCACAACCAATTACGATATCGACAAGCGTCGACCGGAAGTGATCAAAATGATCGCACAAGACACGGGAGCACAGTACATTATCGGCGGTGATATCACCGATTTAACTGCGACCATTGAATCCAAGCTTCTAAAAGACGACATTATAAACCGCCAGTTTGCGTTAGAGATGCAAGTCTTTGACGGTAAGACAGGTCATCAGGTTTATAACCGTAGCTATCGTGAAGTGGCAAAATGGCCTTTTGCTAAGACCAGTGAGGTTGATACGCGCAGTGCTCGTTTCTGGGCATCAACCTACGGCAGTATGATGCTTCGCGTCAGTCGCAATATTATGTTGGACTTAGAATCAGAAGTATCATGTAAAATCACGCTTCCAGAGGTGGCAGCAGTATTTGGTAACACGGTGACCATTGATTTAGGTCGAATGCATGGCGTGCAACAAGGTGACAAACTGCAACTGTGGCACACCGGTTCGTTTATCGACCAACGAGGCTTGCCACGTAATAAGGTCTCTCAAAGTGATATCACGCTGACGGTTTCTCGCGTGTATGAAAATGAAGCCGAGCTCACGATTGATCAGCCAAGTCTTGCTGGAAGCATTCAAATTGGTGATGTAATGCAGAAAATCATGTAGTTAGCGACAAGCTCACTTCATAGTTTCTAATAAAGCCTTAGCACTTTTGTTAAGGCTTTATTTTTTTCATGATGATTAGTTTCGGTTTTAACGTATTTGTCGTAACCTTATTAATAACATAATCATCATTTAGCAAACTATGAGCCAGAATAATCTAATTGGTGCGACCGGTTATCGATTTATATCGAAAGGCCAAACCGCTTTTAAAATCCACATCCATACTCCTGAAGATACGGTGTTACATCGTTCTGTCGGTTTTGTTCGTATGGGTGAAGACAAAGCACTAAAGAAAACCATCAAGTTAAGAGATGAGCTTGGCAGACAGCTCTGGGGAAAGTTTTGGCCAAAAGTTCTTAGAGAGCCCTATCTGATGACGCGTTTACCGCACAGTTTAGAACCTAAAATAGTATTCAAACCAAACCCGACTCAGACAGATCCCGAACATCGAGATGAGTGCTACATCGCTAAGTGGCGCGTATTCTCTGAAAGTGGTGAATACAAATACAGGACCAAAGTATGTTCTATACGGAAACACGGTCGACTTGCAGCCTACAGCCAAACCAAACGAGCGCTGCTTGAGGCCCACAAAGACGTGATTGAGCTACTTATCTTTATGGGACGACTGAACAGCATCGATCTGAAGTAGTATCGACCTCAGTAAAACGAGTTAACTGAAAATCAGCTTGCCATATTTATCAGATACAAAAACAGCCGCTTTGCGGCTGTTTTGATTTATAGGCTATATCATTGTGGTGCTTTAGCATGTTTCTATACCCTAAATTGACCTCCTAGCTTCGGCATATCTCTGCCAGTGTCGTCAATCGACGCTTTGACTCTTTCACATAAGGGTTGGTTTGATCCCATGCGTAGCCTGCCAAAATTGAGCACACCATCTGCTTAATCTTCGGATTAGGATCTTGATAGAAAATCACATCCTGCAAAGTACCTGAGTACCAGCCCTCAACATAAGTTCTAAATGTGTTTACGCCAACCATCAATGGATCGGCATAATCACGATCCCAATCAACCTTCTCACCATTGAGCTGCTTTTCCACGCACTCAACCGCAAACTGAGCCGACTTCATCGCAATCGTCACGCCTGATGAAAACACAGGATCAAGGAACTCACCGGCATTGCCCAATAGCGCATACTTGTCTGTTGCAAGGTGTTTTACGTTGGCAGAATAACCGCCGATTTCGCCCGCAGGGTTTGGATACTCTGCATTTTCCAGTATCTCAGCCAAACCCGGCTCTTCCGTTGCCAGTTGCTTAATCGCGGCAATCTTGTCTTGTGGGTATGATTCAAAGAACTTAGGCTCCCCGACAATACCAAACGAAGACACTCCGTTACTAAACGGGATCAACCAATACCAAACATCAGGGTTGGTTGGGTGCACCGAGATCAGGATTTTGTTGCGGTCATATTCAAGGTCTGTCTCCGTCGCTGAAATATGATCGTTAATGTGCGTAAAAATAGCTTTACGTGGAGGAAGCGATGATGGCTCTTCTAAATCAAGCATCTTAGGTAGCACGCGACCAAATCCACTGCCGTCCAGCACGTATTGAGCCTCTAGCTGATAGCGTTCTCCATCAAGCACTTGTACGTCTAAAATGGTACTTTCTTCAGTGAAGTTAATACCCATCAACTCATGTTGATAATCGATGGTCACACCTTGCGCTTCAGCCGTGTCTGCTAACACCTTATCAAAGGCACCTCGCTGAACCTGAAACGTGGTTCCCGGCCCAGCAGAGAACTTATCTTCAAAATTAAACGCGGTGTACACGCCATTTTTACGAAAAGCGGCACCATCTTTGAATTGGAAGTGAGCGTCAGCCACCGCTTCGCTCATGCCAGCTTGTTCAATCACTTCCATACAAGCAGGTAATAGACTTTCACCAATGGAAAAGCGCGGGAAAAGGCTCTTTTCAATCACTCGAACATCGATGCCTTTCTTATGAAGCAAAGACGCGGCAATAGACCCTGATGGCCCCGCTCCGATGATCACTACTTGAGTTGACAGTTTTTTCATTAATTTAAGCCATGTTTGTTATTATTTATTGCGCGCCAGCTTTCAATTCAAGAAGCGTATGACCAAGACCAATATCGTCGGTACGAGTTACCACCTCAAAACCCGCTTCTTCAACGATCTCTAAGAAATCTTCACTGCGGTAAAAACGGCTGTTGCCATTTGCCAAGCAGGTAAAGTAGAGAGACGTCGCGTTTAAGCTATAAGAAGCCGCATCGTATTTCTGTGCATCCCAAAACAGTTCAAGGATATAGACAGTCGCGTCTTCTGACATATGAGAGCGAACACGCTTTAATATGCTCAGAATCTCCATTGGCGAGAAGCAATCAAGGAATTGGCTCATCCACCACACATCGGCGCCCGTTGGCAGTACTTGCTGTTTGTCGAGCATGTTGGCTGGGAATGGAGTCACTCGGTCTCGATGGCCATGTTGTGTCGCGTTTGCCATTGCCATTTCTAGTTGCTGTGGCAAATCAACAATCGTTACCTCAACATCTGAATCGTGATTGCAGCACTGCATCGCCCACTTACCGGTGTTACCACCGATATCCACCAGCGATTTAGGTTTCTTGCTGAAGACTTTCTCAAGCAAAACAGGGAACGAACGGTCCGAATAGAAGTGATCGAACTTAAACCAACTCTCTTTGGCTTTTTCTGGCAATTGAGACAAGCCTTGGTAAATGGTTTCCCAATCACCCAGCTCCTTCAGGCCGGCAGGTGTGCCTTCTTCAATCGCTTCGGTTAGATGCAT
This sequence comes from Vibrio sp. G-C-1, assembly GCF_021728015.1. Lineage (NCBI taxonomy): Bacteria > Pseudomonadati > Pseudomonadota > Gammaproteobacteria > Vibrionales > Vibrionaceae > Vibrio > Vibrio sp. G-C-1. Next base: position 214,575 of record NZ_JAKKCR010000007.1, read on the forward strand.
CATCGCTGCGTAACAAACATCGGCTGTGAAATCCATGTTTGCGTTAGTCATACCATCGTGCAGAAGGTAAAAACCAAGGTTGGCCATTTTATAGTTAGGTTTGTCCCAAATAACAATATGAGCACTTAACGCCATATCAAGCAGAACTTTTACGCCGTACTCAGATACGCCCGTTATTTCCGAAAGAGTCTCTGCAGGTAAACCATCATTACCCGCGTCATCTAACGCTTTCAAGATACCTAAATCACGAAGTGTACGGGCAGTATGAAAAACAATGGGAGCGAAAGACAATTTCTGCGCTTCTGTTTTTGCTTCTAATGCGTTGAATGGATCTAATTTATATTCCGACACGAAAAACCTAACTTTAAATAATAGAGGATTACTCAGCTGCCATTTGTGCAAGCTTACGTTTAATATCAACGTTTAAGTTATTAACCCAACGGTTGTAATTACGGTGTATTTCACCATCGTCGTACTTCAAATTCTCTGATTCAACGTAAAGAATAGAGTAAAACTTATCACTATAAGGAATTTCAATCACAGCATGGTGTGAACGAACATACAGTTCTGCACGGATCAAGCCAGGCTTTATTTCTGAAACCAACCAGCCTCGGTTTTCAGCAGACTCATAAATAGCTGATTTCACCTGTTTACTTTGAAGATTAAGTGCAACTGGAGTATCCTCAACATTCATTACAGGTTGGACACGTCCACACCCTGCAAGAACGAATATGAATAACATTGAAACGGCTATTTTTAGTAATTTCATTTAAATTCCTTACCTGTGTTTATTTATAAGCACGCATAGTATTTAGTTAGACCCAAAGCAAATCAATACTCTATGTCAAATCAATCCCAATTAATGTCGTTTAATATTGAGAAATGGTCTGCAAATTCTGCGGGGCTCAATTCCGTTGCCCAATGGCAAGCGTGGAGCACTAATTTAGATTGGCCACAAGATGGCTCAACTGAATTTAAAGCCATCCCGCCGATGATGCGTCGCCGAATGAGCCTGCAAAGTAAGCTTGCCGTCCAAACTGCATTGACTCTATTAAAAGACACCTCGGTTGATTTTCTGGTTTTTGCCAGCCGACATGGTGAGCTGCACCGAACTGCCACATTGATTCAATCAATCTTAGAAGGTGATGACGCCTCACCAATGGCGTTCTCGCAGTCGGTGCACAATACCGCTGCTGGTCTCACAACGATTGCCGCAAAAGCGCCGATTCCACTGACCTCTATCGCTGCTGGGCAAGATACCTTTCATAACGCCCTGATTGAAGCTTACCTTTATCTTCACCAATACCCATCGCATCGTGTCTTAGTCATCGACTTTGACCAACCGCTGCCTGAGCTTTATCAAGAATACGAAACTCAGCACTATGCCGATTATGTTCTGGGTTTAGTGCTCACGACTGGCAGTGAATACTCTATTACTAGAACAGTAGAAGCCAACCAAGTATCTTCCGGGTTACCACAAGGGCTACAAACGCTCCAACATATCTTATTGGGTACAAATAAGTGGACTGTTGCTGGCAAGCACCAAACTTGGTCGTGGATAAATAACGCCAAGACAGGAACACAGCAATGAGCAAGTTAGACCAATATTGGCGAGTGTTTGCGACAGGATTCTGCTTTACCACCTTTGGGCTGGGAGGCTTAGTTCTCAGCTTTTTGATCTTGCCTTCGATCGCACTCACCACATCAAACACCATTCAAAGAGAGCTCAAAGTTCAGCGACTGATTCGCTTCTCATTCAATGCTTTTTGCCAAATCATGAAGTTCACAGGAGCAATTGATTACAGAATTGATGGCGCCGAACTGCTACGTAAAGATCGCAACTGCATCATCGTTGCCAACCATCCGAGCTTAATCGACTATGTGCTGATCGCCTCTCAACTTCCTCAATGTGATTGCCTCGTCAAAGCGGCAATATGGGAAAACCCGTTTATGAAGAGAATTGTTAAAGCAGCGGGTTACATACCCAATCAAGCACCTGATGATCTTTTAGAACGTTGTGAAGAACGCTTTTCACGTGGCAATGTACTGCTGGTTTTTCCCGAAGGGACTCGCACAACACCAGGAATTGAACCATCATTACAACGTGGTGCGGCGCAAATTGCCACTCGAACACAAACCGATTTACGCGTGATTCATATTACGGTTTCTCCGACATTCTTAACGAAAGAGAAAAAATGGTATCAAGTTCCTGCTACGAAACCCTTTTTTCATATCGCGGTGAAAGGTAAAATAGAAGTCGCACCATTTATTGAGAATGCAAATAACTTAACTTCGGCAGCAAGACGCCTTAATCATCATCTTGCACATACTATATTCCCTTCCGAAGAAAACATTTAGCTCATCAATAAAACAACCGGCGATATCGGCATTTCGAAAATACCTCGCATAATGTAGAATCGCCCCCTTAAAGCAGCATTCAGATAAAGCATTAAGTAGGCCAAAGTGGAAACATTACACAACGAACTGAAACAACTGATCATCGACGCATTGAACCTTGAAGACATGAGCATTGATGAGATTGAAACAGAAGCTCCACTATTTGGTGATGGACTTGGACTAGATTCTATCGATGCACTTGAGCTTGGTCTTGCTATCAAGAAAAAGTACAACATTGTTATCGATGCCGACGATTCAAACACTCGACAGCACTTTGCGTCAGTTGAAAATCTAGCGAACTACATCTCTTCTCAAACAAACAACTAGACAGATCTTTATGACACAAGTGAACCAACAAGAAGTATACAATCAGGTTAAAGATGCGCTTATTGAGCTGTTTGAGCTTGATGCCGAAGATATCACGCCTGAAGCACACCTTTATCTCGACCTAGACCTAGACAGCATTGATGCGGTTGATTTGGTCGTTCATTTACAGAACGTAACGGGTAAGAAGATCAAACCTGAAGAGTTCAAAGCAGTACGCACCGTTAATGACGTTGTGGAGTCTGTGGTTGAACTATTGAAGGACGCCTAATGCGTCCTCTGCTGACTTTATTGTCGGCAATCATACTTTTCACTTATCCAATAGCGGTTTACTTTGGACTCAACAAGTTTGGCCTACAAACCGTTGGTATCGTCTTAGCCGCTATCTTTGCTGTCCGCATTTTCACCGGCGGTCAGGCTAAGATCAAAGAGCTAAAACACCTAGCTTGGATCAGTGGAAGTGCCGGAATTGTTCTACTGGCATTAGGGTTAGCCTTCAAACAGCATGGCTGGTTAACCTATTATCCCGTCATCGTTAATGTTTGTATGTTGGCTGTATTTGCTTCAAGCCTATGGCAACCGCAAACCATTATCGAACGTCTTGCTCGACTCCAAGAGCCTGAACTTCCGCAAAGTGGCGTTGATTACACACGAAAAGTCACCAAAGTTTGGTGTTTGTTCTTTGTTATCAATGGCTCTATCGCCCTTTACACCTGCTTCCAGTCTCTTGAAATCTGGACCCTATACAATGGCTTACTCAGCTATTTGTTCGCCGGGTTACTCTTTGCAGGAGAGTGGGTGGTAAGACAGCGCATTCGTCAGAGTTAAATTGTTATGACCCAAACCGTATCTTACATCTCATTGTCTGAACTCCTCAGTCAAAACCGAGCCCCTGAATCTATTGTCTGCTTTGACGACAATAGTGAGATTACTTGGCAAACATTTAACGACGACTTATCTCAACTCGTGAACCTTTTATCTTCATCCCATTTTCAACGAGTTGCGATTTGTACCCAAGACAGCTGCCTATTTTCGGTGGCCTTTTTGGCATGTGCTGTCAGCAAAAAACACATCATCTTACCGGGTAACTATCAACCTTGTGCACTTGCCGAGCTGAGTGAACATTTTGACTGCCTGTTAGTTGATGACTCGATTGGTGAAGTTGATGTTAGTAACGTTCGCAATATCCAAAACTTATTGGACTCAAACCCCAAAGCACAACAACCTCTAATCGATAATCTCGCGACCATGGATTTGGCAGCCATCCAATTGACCCTGTTTACTTCAGGTTCAAGTGGCACACCAAAAGCGATAGATAAAACATTAGAACACCTAGATATTGAAACTGCTCAGTTAGATAAAAACTGGGGCGATTTACTTAAGGGCAACCGAGTCCACAGTACGGTCTCACACCAACATATCTATGGTCTGTTGTTCCGAATTTTATGGCCACTTTGTTCTGGTGTTCCATTTGCTCGACACAATCTTGAGTACCCTGAACAAATCCTATCTCACGCTAACAAACAGAGCGTGCTGATCAGTAGCCCTGCGCTACTCAAACGATTAAAACACGAGACAGCGTCTGCACAGCTAGCTGGTGTGTTTTCTTCTGGTGGCCCTTTACCAACCGAATCGGCCCACCAAGCTCTTAACTTGTTAGGACATTTGCCCATCGAAGTTTTTGGTAGCACCGAAACCGGCGGTATCGCATTTCGTCAGCAAGAGAGCGCTCAAACACCTTGGCAGCTTTTTGACTGTATTGAGGCTAGTCTCAACAGTGAGAATTGCATTAAGTTATTGTCGCCGTACATCGACAAAAACAACTGGTATCAAACCGCTGATGAGTGCGAAATGGTCTCGAGCAATCAATTCATATTGAAAGGCCGAACCGATCGAGTGATCAAGATAGAAGAAAAACGAGTATCACTGGTTGAAGTCGAAAAGCGACTAGAGCAACTTCCTTGGATCAGTGAGTGCGTGGTGATTCCATTTGAAGAACCTGAGCGCTTAATCTTAGCATCGGTTTTGGTATTATCAGATCAAGGCCAAGCGAAACTCGCCACCATGAGTAAAGGTAAATTCTGGTTGATGCTGCGTTCAGAGTTGAGAAAGTGGTTAGAACCGATCGCTATCCCAAGAAAATATCGTGTTGTTGACGAAATTCCCCTCAACAGCCAAGGTAAGCGGTTAACCTCTCACATAGAGCAGCTCGTAAAATCATAGAAATCGCTTATCGTGTTTTACACTGAGACTGTCTTTTTATATTTTTGTCACAACACCCATTTTCAGCCCAAGGATTCTAAGCACGCGCTATGGATAAGAGAAAACCAAACGTCATTGCTGTTGACTCTGTAGAGAAAGAATCGACTTTGACACTCCATGTTACTGGGGACATCACCGATTTTAAGGGGCACTTCAAGAGCTTCCCTATTCTTCCGGGTGTTACACAGATTGATTGGGCACTTCACTATGCAGTTCAAGAGCTGAATGTCCCTGGTTACTTTAAAGGCATGGAAGTCATCAAGTTCCAACAGCCGATCCTGCCTGATTCGACCATTCAGCTGTCACTCAAGTGGGATGCTGACAAAGATAAATTGAGCTTTAGTTACACGTCGAACAATGGCGAACAAACTCACTCTTCAGGCAAAATGAAGCTGGGAGAGAAAAGTGAATAGCGCTGAGGCGGTTTCTCAACACGCACTTGAAGAAAGCAACTACAAGGCTTGCTTCCTAATTCCGTGCTTTAACCACGGCGCAACCATGCCCTCGGTGGTCTCATCACTTCTTAATTTCGAAATTCCGATCATTATTGTTGATGATGGCAGTGAACTCGAGACCAAACAGTTTCTGACTCCACTTGCCGATAGCCCAAGCGTGACTTTGGTAACACTTCATCAGAACCAAGGCAAAGGCGGCGCAGTAAAGGCGGGCATTAAGCGAGCGCAAGAGCTCGGCTTTAGTCATGCCATTCAGATTGATGCTGATGGGCAACATGACCTAGACGCCCTACCCGCATTAATCCAAGCTTCACAAACTAAGCCCCAGCAACTTATCTCGGGTCAGCCGGTCTATGACGAGAGCGTGCCTAAGGCAAGGCTCTACGGACGCTACGCGACACATATCTGGGTATGGATAGAAACCCTTTCTTTATCAATTAAAGACAGCATGTGTGGCTTTAGAGCGTATCCAATCGATAAGACGCAAACCGTACTGAATAAATACGATGTCGGTTCGAGAATGGACTTTGATATCGAGATTCTGGTTCGCCTGTATTGGGAAGGCTGCGATATCAACTTCGTTGAAACGCGTGTTATCTACCCAGAGAATGGTATCTCTCATTTCGATGCACTGTGGGACAACGTAAAAATCAGTTGGATGCACACGCGACTGTTCTTCGGCATGCTGCCAAGAGCACCAAAACTGATCGCGCGTCATTTCAAGTCGGATTCAGCGAAGAAGTTATCGGCTGAAAATAGCCAAGATTCCTCGGCAGATTCAAGACAGGTAAATTCCGAACAGATAGGTTCAGAACAACCCCATTGGTCACGTACTCAAGAACGCGGCACTGTGCTGGGAATCAAACTGTTATTGGCCGTTTATACCTTGTTAGGCCGAGGCGTATTTAATCTGATTTTGCGCGGTGTGATGCGTTACTACCATCTAACGGGCAAACGTGCACGAAACGCCTCAGAACAGTACCTATTTCAGCTTAAGGCATACGCTGAACAACAGAATATAGAGTTACCAGCGGAATTAACCAGTTATAACCATCTGCTCTCGTTTGGCCATACCATGCTAGACAAGTTGGCTGCATGGAAAGGGGATTTTTCGGTCGATAACCTGAGCATTCATGGTCAAGAACAATTTGAGAGCATGGTGGCAAATAAGCAAGGTGTGCTAATCCTAGGTTCTCATCTTGGCAACATCGAACTGTGTCGAGCTTTGGGTCGCAGACACTCAAACATCAAAATCAATGCACTGGTTTTTACCGAGCACGCTGAGCGTTTTAATTCGGTGATGAAAGCGGTCAACCCGCAGTCTGATTTAAACCTGATTCAGGTAACTTCAATGGGGCCTGATACTGCTATCTTGTTGCAACAGAAGCTGGAACAAGGTGAGTGGATTGTGATTGTTGGCGATAGAACCTCCACCAGCAAAGAGAGCCGTTCAGTATGGGCTGAGTTCTTGGGTAAGGAAGCGCCCTTCCCTCAAGGGCCATTTATGTTAGCCTCTGTTCTCAAAGCGCCAGTATTTCTATTATTTGGGCTACGTGATGATTCACAATCTAAGCCGCATTTTAATGTCTATTTCGAGCATTTTAGCGACAAGATAGAACTCCCCAGAAAGACTCGCGAACAATCTTTACAGCAAGTCGTGCAAAAATACGCAAATCGACTTGAGCACTACACACTGAAAGCACCGCTTCAGTGGTACAACTTTTTTAATTTTTGGACATTGAGCAAGCACCATGACGAAAAAGAATCCAAATAGCATCACCTTTGGTGCCGAACGCCTCACGATTGAGGATGTTGTCGCTATCTCACAAGGCGCAAAAGCCTCGATGAACTCAAGTGAAGCCTTCACATCTAAGATCGACCGTGGGGTCGCTTTCTTAGAGCGCCTACTGAAAGAAGAAGGCGTGATTTATGGCGTGACAACGGGCTACGGTGATTCATGTACCGTAGCAATTCCACCAAACCTTGTTGATGAATTGCCATTGCATCTAACGCGCTTTCATGGGTGTGGTTTAGGCGAAATATTGTCTCACGAACAATCTCGTGCAGTATTAGCAACGCGCCTTTCTTCTTTATCGCAAGGTGTCTCTGGTGTGACTCATGATTTGCTCAACCAGATCGTTACTCTGATCAACCAAGATATCTCACCACGTATTCCTCAAGAAGGATCGGTGGGTGCCAGTGGCGATTTAACGCCGCTGTCTTATCTGGCGGCCGCACTCATCGGTGAGCGCGATGTTATCTACAAAGGTGAAGTTCGCCCTACTAGTGACGTCTACAAAGAGCTAGGAATTAACCCTATCAAGCTTAAGCCAAAAGAAGGCTTAGCATTGATGAATGGCACGTCAGTAATGACGGCTCTGGCTTGTATCGCCTACAAACGTGCAGAATATCTAGCTCAGCTGTCGACTAAGATAACGGCAATGGTATCTGTGGGTATGCAAGGCAACGACTTCCACTTCGATGAAGCCTTGTTCGCAGTGAAACCTCACCCTGGTCAACAACAAGTTGCTGCATGGCTGCGCGATGACCTGCAAGCCGATCGTCCGCCACGCAACAGTGATCGCCTACAAGATCGTTATTCACTGCGTTGTGCTCCACATGTTATTGGTGTGGTTCAAGACTCTCTACCTTGGCTACGCCAAATGATTGAGAACGAGCTGAACAGCGCTAATGATAACCCAATTATCGATGGCGACAATGAGCGCGTACTGCACGGTGGACACTTCTACGGTGGCCATATCGCAATGGCAATGGATACCCTAAAAACAGCGGTAGCCAACCTTGCAGACCTACTTGATCGCCAAATGGCACAGCTAATGGACTACAAGTTCAATAACGGCCTGCCATTTAACCTAACAGGCGCTGAAGGCGAACGTAAACCAATCAACCACGGTTTCAAAGCGGTACAGATTGGCGTTTCAGCTTGGACAGCAGAAGCATTGAAACACACCATGCCGGCAAGCGTGTTCTCTCGTTCAACCGAGTGCCACAACCAAGACAAAGTCAGTATGGGCACCATCGCAGCTCGTGACTGCTTACGCGTTCTTGAACTGACTGAACAAGTAGCGGCAGCATCACTTCTGGCGGGTACACAAGCGCTTGAACTTCGTAAGCGTCACAACGAGCTTGATGAGCACCACATGAGTGAAAACCTAAAGCATATTCGCGACGAAGTGCTTAAAGAGTTTGAATTTATCGTAGAAGATCGACCACTTGAAGGCGATCTACGCCACTTCATTGCTCGTATTCAAAGTCAACACTGGTCACTTTACTCATAGAGTAGCTAACTTCATAAAGTAGCCAACCCTTTACGCAATATTGTTGAGAGCGATTTATGTCTGAAATCCTTCATCCATTACAATCTGAGGTGACTCTGATTACCTCATTCCAAGATGCCGACCCGATGGGCGTGATCTATCACGGTAATTACTTCCGATTTTTTGAAGAAGTAAGGAGCATCATGATGAATAATATTGAGTACAACTACCATGAGATGAAGGACTCAGGCTACATGTGGCCGATCATCGACACGCGTGTAAAGTACATTAAGGCGATACCGTTCAATCATCAGATCAAGGTATCGGCTAAGTTGACTGAATGGGAAAACCGCCTGCGTGTTGACTACGAAATTCACGATGCCAACACAGGTGCTCGCATGACACGCGCCCACACCATGCAGGTTGCGGTGACCATTGAAGAACAAGAGATGTGCTTCGCTTCACCGAAAGTGTTTACAGATAAAGTCGAGCACTGGCACCAGTTTGGCTGCTTACCCCAATCAACTGAGCAGCAACCAAGCGACCAACAATCAGACCAACCTCAAGTATCTAACACACAGCAGCAGGTGAAACATGAGTCTGTTTAAACGCAGTCGCAAACACATCAGCATCGCACTACTATGGCTTGCCTCAATGATGGCGAGTAGTTTTGTTATTGCTAATGAAAGTACAGCTACGGTTGGTTCTATTTCAGATCTGCAAACAGTATTAAGCGCAAACAACATAGTGCGTGGTGAGTTCACCCAAACGCGCAACATGGAAATGTTCGCCCAGCCTCTAACATCACAAGGTACTTTCCTGTTAGACAAGTCGAATGGTTTGCTTTGGACACAAACTACCCCCTTTCCTGTTAGCTTGGTGCTAACCGATAACAAACTGAGCCAAAGGTTTGCCGATCAACCCGCTAAAATCATCACCGATAAAGAAAACCCAATGGCGTTTTATTTCAGCCATATCTTCTTGTCGGTGTTTCATGGGGATACGCAAAAACTCCAAGAACAATTCTCACTCGACTTTGAGCCTGCAACCACTACAAACACTGATGAAAGTGCAAACGCAAGTTCACAAGACACACGATGGACACTCACTCTAAAGCCGAAAAGTGCTCCGATGAACGCGGTATTTGAAGCCATTACTCTGCAAGGTCAAAATGATATTGAACGCATTGAACTGAGAGAGATTCGTGGAGACAGCACGGTGATCGAATTTAGTCAGTTAAGCCATCTACCGGAAGTATTATCAGATGCTGAAGCGCAACAATTCCAACTCTAGTCTTGCCCTTGTTTGGCTTGTTGTCGTCATGCTATTTAGCGGATTGTTGATAAAACAATTCGCTTTTTCTTCGTCGGTACCGATTGAAAGCAACATCCTAAAGTTACTACCAGAAAACCAGCAAGACCCAATGGTAGAGCAAGCCTTTCAGCAGATATCCAGCTCGATGAGCGAGCAAGTGGTGTTTATCATCAGCGCCCCCGATATCGAACAAGCCATGGTTGCGACCGACGCTTTTGAAAAAGCTCTCAACCAAAGAGCCTTTTCAAGTCAGCCAACTCTGTTTCAGCAAGTTCAAGGCAAAATCAGCGCCAGCACTCAAAGCCAATGGAGCGATTTCTACTTTCGTCACCGAGCTCAACTGCTTACCCAGCAACAAAAAGAGACGCTGACCCACTCGCCGGATTCACGAGCTCAATACGTCATTCAGTCTCTGTACAATCCGTTCTCAGGCGTCACTGCAGCCGAACTGTCGATGGATCCATTTCTACTATTTCGCGACTACATCAGTGCTGTTGGCGTTCAATCAAGTAACTTTGTTCTGAAAGAGGGATACCTCACCGCTCAATCTAATGACCAAACTCATATTTTGGTGACGGCGACTTTGGCGGGTTCACCTTATAGCTTGGCCATTCAAGAGCAACTTCCCGATCTTGATTCAATTGAGCGCGAAGTCGAAAAGCAGTTTGGCGTCAAAGTGCAGCATACCGGTGTGGTGTTCTACGCCAATTACGGTACCGAAAGTGCGAAATCAGAAATCAGTACCATTGGTTTGGGCTCTTTGGCCGGTGTTATTTTATTGGTGTGGCTGACGTTTCGTAGTGCCCTACCACTCGCCTTATCTTTACTCTCAATCAGTACTGGGTTATTGGTTGCGCTGGCAAGCACCGTCGCTATCTTCGGCAAGGTTCATCTGTTTAGTTTGGTGTTTGGCGCTAGCTTGATTGGCGTATCCATCGATTACTCCTTTCACTACCTGACTGACCGCTTGGCAGCTGGAAGTAAATGGCAAAGTGACAAAGGCTTGAAACACATTATCATTGCGATCACCTTAGGTCTTATCACCAGCTTGATTGGCTACTTAGGTTTGTTGGTCGCGCCTTTCCCGGGATTGCAGCAACTTGCTCTGTTTTCGTCGATTGGACTGATCGCAGCTTACGCCAGCGTGGTGTGCTGGTATCCGGTTTTAGCGGCAAAACCAAGCCAAGAACGCCCTCTTCCGTTGTCGAAGCTTTGGCATACTTGGTTAAGTCTCTGGAGCAACCAAAAGTTTAGAATTGGCTTACCATTAATAGTGACTGTCGTTAGCTTGATATCACTCAGTCAAATTCGCTACGACGACGATATTCGCCAACTTCAAGCGATGCCAGATCAACTCAAACAGCAAGAGCAAGCCATTACTGAGATATCAGGATTAGGCAGTGGCCAAAATATGCTGCTGGTGACCGCTAAGAGCGATCAAAAGCTACTCAAAAAACTGGCAGAAATCACCGCGAGCTTAGACTCTTTAATCGATAGCCAAGGTATCTCAGGATATCGCAGCATCAATCAGCAGTTGTTAAGTAAACAAGACCAGCATGATAACTATCAATTGGTTGAACAACTCTATCGCCAGCAAAGCCATATCTTACAGAACACTCTTGGTTGGCCTAGCTTTCCAGAATTACCTAAGTTCGAAGCAATCACGGTATCTGGGTTTTTGGAATCACCGGTGTCAGAACCTGTTCGACCACTTTGGTTAAAACCTATCGATGGACAAGCGGCGTCAGTCATTTTGATCAAAGACGTTACAAACTCAGCTCTGTTCTCTCAATGGCTCGATTCAAGCTTTGCTCAGCAACAAGGTGTTAAATACCTTAATAAAGCCGATGAAATCTCCGCTCTCTTTGCGGAATACAGAGTCAAGATCACCGAGCTATTATTGATAGCTTTGGCCGCTATTGGGATGGTTTTAGGTTGGCGCTACGGTGTGAAGCAAAGCCTATTAATGCTGTTGCCTTCATTGATTGCCGGAGTCGCAGGTCTAGCGGTCACGGGCATTTTAGGCTCGACACTGAATCTGTTTAACCTGCTTGGGCTGATTCTAATTTTAGGGATTGGTATCGACTATACCCTGTTCTTTGCTGAGCAGAAAAAATCGCTAAGCACCTTATTAGCGATCACCCTATCGGGTCTCACAACGTTGCTTTCATTTGGCTTATTGTCACTAAGTCAGACTCATGCCATTCATAGCTTCGGTGTTACTGTTCTGACAGGGATCTTTGTCGCGTGGCTACTTTCGCCACTCGCGATCAACAATAGCAAAAACGTAGAAAGACCAACTTCTCGAGAGGTTTTTAGATGATCAGGACATTAAAAATCACCTTCGTCACGCTAGTGGGTGTAATGCTCAGTGCCTGCTCGATGGTTTCTCAGCAGCCAACTGGTGCAAGTGTGTCTATCAACAATGACACCGAGCTAGCACTACCATTGCCAGCTGAACTAGGGTACTCCCTCACGGCCAGTCAGCTCATCAGCGCTACGTGGGAAACCGATACGCAGCAACTTCCGGTTCAAGTCGAAGTGACAGCGGATAAAGTGGTTTTGGCGGGGTTTTCTTCTTGGGGTACTCGCATCCTATCGCTGCAATATCAAAATCATGTGATTGATACGCAGGTTTTGTCTGGGCTTGGCGCAACTTTGCCACAACCTGAACAGGTGCTATTTAATTTGATGCTGACCTTATGGCCGACTGAAGCCTGGACTCAGCCTTTGCAAACCATAGATTGGCATCTAGTCGATACTGACAATACAAGAACCGTGTTTGACGACGACCAACAAGCCATTATTCGTATCGAGTATCAAGCAAAAGCCAATGAACCGAAGCTCTCTGGAGACATTGTTTTCAAGCATTTGATTCAAGGCTACACCATCACCATACAAACGTTGAACTCAACGATTGTCGATAACCCAAGTAAGAGCTGAATACTATGCCTATTTATATCCAAGACTGTGGTTTCCACTCTGCGTTAGGCTCAAGCGTTGCTGACATTCATGGCTGCCTCAAAGGGGCGCGTGAATCGAACATGGTTGAAGTAAGCGATATGCTGAATGATGGTAAGCACACTATCGTGGGTAAGGTCGGGGGCGAACTGCCAGAGGTTCCATCCAATCTCACACAATACGCCACTCGTAACAATCAACTGGCGTTATCAGCTCTAAATCAAATCCAAGACTCTATCGAGCAAGCAAAATCACAATTTGGCGCAGATAGAATTGCTGTGGTTATCGGCACAAGCACCTCGGGGATTTCTGATGGTGAAGCTGCTTTCAAACATAAATTGGCAAACGGTGAGTTTCCTGAGCATTATCACTACTCCAAACAAGAGCTAGGGAATACCTCAGAGTTTGTTAGTCAATATTGCTCGTTGACAGGGCCAAGCTACGCAATCTCGACCGCCTGCTCATCAAGCGGCCGTGTTTTTCTTACCGCTCAACGCTTGTTAGATTCTGGAATGGCGGATGCAGTGTTGGTTGGAGGTGTCGATACCTTATGTAAACTTACGCTCAATGGCTTCCATGGCCTTGAAGCGCTTTCAACGACACATTGTCAGCCTTTTAGTACTTCTAGAGATGGTATTAATATCGGAGAAGCCGCCGCATTTATGCTGCTTAGCAAAATAAAACCATCGAACAACTTACCCAATATTGCTCTGTTAGGTTGTGGTGATAGTTCTGATGCGCACCATATATCAGCCCCTCACCCTGAAGGAAATGGCGCAGAACACGCCATGAGAAAGGCACTGAACGCTGCACAGCTAACAGCAGAGGACATCGGCTATATCAATGCCCATGGCACCGCTACGCCTCTCAATGACTCAATGGAAAGCAAAGCCATTCATCGTATTTTTGCAAACAAGGTTCCCGTCAGTTCCACCAAGCCACTCACCGGGCATACTCTTGGAGCCGCGAGTGCGATAGAAGCAACAATAGCATGGCATATTTTAAAATATGACTTACCGCTTCCCTTACAAAAATGTCAGGATAAAGCTGAGGATATTGAGATTGATTTGGTAAACTGTGCCCAGAAACTTAAAGTAAAGAACATCTTAAGCAACTCTTTTGCTTTTGGTGGCAACAACATTAGCCTGATTTTTGGTGTAGTAAATGACTGATATCCCTTCTGTAGACCAACTCCTCCCACATGATGACCCGATGATATTAATCGATCGTGCTATCAGCGTAGAGGCGTTATCGATTCACTGCCAAGTGGATATTGGAGCACATAACCTGTTCTTTAACGCAGACACTCAAACCGTACCCGCTTATGTTGGTATCGAGTTTATGGCGCAGTCGGTTGCCGCTTGGTCTGGATACCACGCGATAAAAAACGGCACCACTCCACCCATCGGGTTTTTACTGGGTTCTCGTCGTTACAAATCACTTTGTGACCAATTTTCTCAAGGGCAAACCCTTGATATCTACGCCGAGCAACTGATGGAAGACAGTGGCATGGCCGTGTTTACCGCCAGAGTCGAAGACCAAGGCGAATTGATGGCTCAATGCCAACTTAATGTCTATGTGCCAACTGAACACAAATTACAAGAAATGAAAACTAGGAGCCCATCATGACCCGTCAGGTATTAGTCACTGGTGCCAGTAAAGGCATTGGTAAAGCGATCGCTATTCAACTCGCAAAAGACGGGTTTGAAATCGCCGTTCATTACATGGGTGACAAGCAAGGTGCCGAAGATACCTTAAAGTCGATCACTGAATTGGGTGGCGCAGGACGTCTGATCCAATTCGATATCAGCAATCGCAGTGAATGCCGTGAAACGCTTGAATCAGATATAGCTAAACATGGCGCTTACTATGGTGTAGTAAATAACGCGGGCATTACTCGTGATACGGCCTTCCCTGCCATGACGGAAGAAGAGTGGGATGGCGTGATCCATACCAATCTCGACAGCTTCTACAACGTACTTCACCCGTGCGTAATGCCTATGGTTCAAAAACGCAAAGGCGGTCGAATCGTTACTCTGGCGTCGGTATCTGGCATCATGGGCAACCGCGGTCAAACCAACTATGCGGCGGCAAAAGCCGGCGTGATTGGCGCGACTAAGTCTCTGGCTCTTGAGCTCGCAAAACGCAAGATCACAGTAAACTGTGTTGCTCCAGGATTAATCGATACCGGTATGGTTGATGAGCACGTGAAAGATCACGCTCTACCTCAAGTGCCACTGCGCCGCATGGGCGAGCCAGAAGAAGTGGCTGGCCTAGTCAGCTACCTAATGTCTGATATTGCAGGCTACGTCACTCGCCAAGTAATTTCTGTCAATGGAGGCTTAGTATGACCCACCGCGTTGTTGTAACTGGCATGTCTGGTGTTACTGCCTTTGGTAATGATTGGCAGCACATCGAGCCAAAACTGAAAGCGTGTGAAAATGCCACTCAATATATGCCAAGTTTTGAGCAATACGATGGCCTCAACACTAAGCTAGCTGCGCCTATTGATGACTTCCAATTACCAAAACACTACAAACGTAAACAGGTTCGAGGCATGGGTCGGGTTTCTCGCTTAGCCACTGTCGCGACTGAAGATGCTTTAACACAAGCCGGATTAATTGGACATGATGTTCTAACTAACGGAGAAACGGGCATTGCCTACGGGTCTTCAACCGGCAGTACTGATGCCGTAGGTGCGTTTGGTGTGATGCTTAATGAGAAATCGACACGAGCAATCACAGCAACTACCTATGTTCAAATGATGCCACACACTGCTGCGGTCAACGTTGGACTGTTCTTTGGCTTGCGCGGGCGCGTGATTCCCACCAGCAGTGCCTGCACTTCAGGAAGCCAAGCGATTGGTTACGCTTATGAAGCGATCAAACACGGCTACCAAACCGTGATGGTTGCTGGTGGTGGTGAAGAACTATGCCCAACTGAGTCTGCCGTTTTCGATACCCTTTTTGCTACCAGTTTAAAAAACGACACACCAGAAAAATCCCCTAGCCCTTACGACAGTGAGCGCGATGGCTTAGTTATCGGTGAAGGCGCCGGCACGCTTGTTCTTGAAGAATATGAACATGCCGTTGCTCGTGGCGCAAAAATCTACGCTGAGATTGTCGGCTTTGCCAGCAACTGCGATGCGGCTCATGTGACTCAACCTCAAATGGAAACCATGCAAGTTTGTATGGAGAAAGCACTCAAAGACGCACAGCTTCCGGCTGAAAAGATCGGTTATGTTTCTGCTCACGGTACCGCAACTGAAAAAGGCGATATTGCAGAAAGTAATGCTACAGCGAACATTTTCGGAGAAGTGCCAATCAGTTCATTGAAAAGCTACTTTGGTCATACGCTTGGTGCGTGTGGTGCAATTGAGGCTTGGTTAAGCCTAGAGATGATGCATTCAGGCTGGTTCAGTCCAACATTGAACCTTGAAAACATTGACGAACGCTGCGGTAAACTTGATTACATCACGGGCTCAGGCCGCGAACTGGATGTTGAATACCTAATGAGCAACAACTTTGCCTTTGGCGGGATCAACACTTCCATCATCTTCAAAAAAATCTAGGATAGATAATGAAAAACTGGCTAGCTCTTGCTGTTGTCTTTTTACTCGCAGGTTGCAGTGCTCCGAAGTATTCGGGCAATGCACTTCCTGAAGCAAACAACATCGAAAATATCACGATCGTGGAAGATGTAAAAACACGCAGCATTTTCCTCGATTCCATGCTCGATTGGTGCCTGAACAATCAGGTCAAATGTAAAGTCGTTGCAGACGGTTCAGAACATAATCCAGAGGACATTACGCTTGATTATGTCTCTCGCTGGAGTTGGGATTTCAGAACCTTTGTGGCAGACGCCAAGATCTCAGCTTATCAAGATCAACAGCGCGTAGGCAACGTAGAATTTAAGGCACCTAATAGCGGCAATTTATCAAAGTTTGGCGACGATATGGAACGCATTAAAGCGATGATGGATATCTTGTTCGATAAGAAAACAGCGGCTCAAGCGACCCAA
Organism: Vibrio sp. G-C-1; assembly: GCF_021728015.1. Taxonomy (NCBI): domain Bacteria; kingdom Pseudomonadati; phylum Pseudomonadota; class Gammaproteobacteria; order Vibrionales; family Vibrionaceae; genus Vibrio; species Vibrio sp. G-C-1. The sequence continues at coordinate 231,586 of NZ_JAKKCR010000007.1, forward strand.
CTGATTGCTGACGACAAGCTATAACGAATCCAGTTCTGATCAGCAGAGTTCGGTTCGACAAAGCTCTAATCGAAAAAGTTCTAATCGACGAAGCTCTAAGCGACGAAGCTCAAGACAAATAAAAAGGGTCAGTAACCAAGTTACTGACCCTTTTTTGAATCTAGCATTAGCTCAATTAAGCGTTAGCTTCACGCTCAGCGATGAACTCAAGAGCCATCTTGATGCGAGCGATTACGCGCTCTTTACCAACAAGCTCCATTACTGCATCAACAGAAGGAGACTGACCGCCACCTGTTACTGCTACGCGAAGTGGCATACCGATTTTACCCATGCCGATCTCTAGCTCTTCACATACTGCTGCAATCACACCATCTTTGATGTTTGCAGTAGTGAAATCTTCAAGTGCTTCAACCTTAGCAAGAGCAAGATCTAGTGGGCCTTTAGCAACACCACGTAGGTGCTTCTTCGCTGCGCCAGCTTCAAACTCAGAGAAGTCTTCGTAGAAGTAACGAGACTGCTCAGCAAGTTCGATAAGCGTGTTACAACGCTCGCCAACTAGCGTGATCACTTCAGTGATCGCTGGGCCGTTTGTTGTATCGATCTTTTGTGCATCTAGGTGCCATTGCAGGTATTTTGCAACGTACTCAGGCTCAGAAGTCTTGATGTAGTGGTTGTTCAACCAAAGTAGTTTTTCAGTGTTGAATGCAGATGCAGACTTGCTGATTGCGTTCAGGCTGAAGAATTCAATCATCTCTTCTTGAGAGAAGATCTCTTGGTCACCGTGAGACCAGCCTAAACGAACTAGGTAGTTGTTTAGTGCATTTGGTAGGTAACCTTCGTCGCGGTATTGCATTACTGATACAGCACCGTGACGCTTAGAAAGTTTCGCACCGTCATCACCAAGAATCATTGCACAGTGAGCGAAAGTTGGAACTGGCGCGCCTAGTGCTTCGTAGATGTTGATTTGACGAGGTGTGTTGTTGATGTGGTCTTCACCACGAACAACGTGTGTAATACCCATATCCCAGTCATCCACTACAACTACGAAGTTGTAAGTTGGAGCACCGTCTGTACGACGAATGATTAGGTCATCAAGTTGGCTGTTCGCGATTTCAATGCGACCACGGATTTGGTCATCAAATACTACGCTGCCTTCTTTAGGGTTACGGAAACGGATAACGCATGCATCACCTTCTTTTGCTGCTTCGTTTGCTGCAACAATTTTAGGGTGGTTCGCATCGTAACGAGCCATTTCTTTGTTTTCTTCTTGTACTGCACGAATCTCATCAAGCAGTTCTTTAGACGCGTAACATTTGAATGCTTTGTCTTCAGCAAGTAGCTTATCAACCATTTCGTTGTAACGGTCAAAACGCTTAGATTGGTAGTAAGGACCTTCATCCCATTCCATACCCATCCATTGCATGCCTTCTAGAATTGCATCAACCGCTTCTTGAGAGTTACGCTCAAGGTCCGTGTCTTCGATACGCAGAACGAATTCACCACCTTGATTCTTAGCGAATAGCCAAGAGTAAAGTGCAGTACGTGCACCACCAACGTGAAGATAGCCAGTTGGGCTAGGAGCAAAACGAGTTTTAACCGTCATTTAAATACCTTGATTATGTAGGTGATTCTTTTAGTGATTGCCATTACAAAGCCTGCAACAGAAAAATATCACTAAATTTTGGGCGCTATTTTATCACCACCGCTTAAATCTACAATCAGTAGTGAATGATTAATGCACGGATCTTGTGCGAAAGCGACTGTAGAAAGGCCAAATCCAGCTTCGATGTAGCAAATCTATAGCCTGAGCCAGTAAATTATAGCCATGCTTTTCTTTAACTCTCGCCTATCCCACAAACTTAACCCACCCATTCATATGCCACTAAGATCAAATTCTTGAATTTATGTTTGACCTTACCCTTACGGTAAGGTTTATGTTGGGCGTAGATGAGAATTGGAGTATCGATATGAAGCATTACACAACCGCACTCAACGGCCTAAATTGCATGGGATGCGCGAAGAAAGTCCGCACACTGTTTGATGGTCTCGATAATACGAAGATCAACGACATATCGCCGACATACATCGATATTTCCACTCCTTTTAGTTACGTTCAACTCAACGAACAACTAGCGACGCTTGGTTATAGCATGGGTAATAAACTGCACCTTTCGCTATCTGGTCTTAGCTGCGGTAAGTGTGTGAGCAAGCTGACTCAGACGATTCAACAAACTGAGCAAGCCTCAAATCTAAACGTCACCAAACATGAATTGTCGTTGGTTACTCTGCTTGAAGAATCCGAGATTATTGAGCTAGTCGAAAGTGTGGGTTATCACGCAGCTCCCTACTCTGAAGCCAATGACCTTTTATCTAATTCAGATTCAGAAGAAAATAAAAAACCAACGCCGGCTGAACCGACACAAGCTAAAACTGCAGCTAGCCAATATACTTATCACCTTGTTCTTGAGGGAATGACGTGTGCAAGTTGTGTTTCTTCGGTAGAGAAAGCGCTGAAAAAAAATGATTTCGTCGACCAAGCTCAGATCAACCTCGCTGAACAGACAGCCTTGGTCTTCACCTCTAAAACACGTAACGTCATCGAAAACGCTCTAATAGAATCGGTGAAAGCCGCAGGTTACGGCGCCGAGTTCGTTGATGACGCGGCAACTCAACAACAAAAACAGCAAGAACAACAACTTCGTACCCAAAAAGCTTTCCTAAAGAATTCAGTAAGCGCGCTGTTTATCGGTGCTCCGCTGATGGCGTGGGGTCTGTTCGGTGGCAGCATGACCATTGCTACATTTAACGACCAATTAGCTTGGGGATTAGTTGGTGTGGTCTGTTTGATACTGCTTGCGACTTCAGGACGCAGCTTCTTCACTAACGCTTGGCAATCACTCATGCATAAGCGTGCGACCATGGATACGTTAGTTGCTTTAGGTACGGGCGCAGCATGGTTCTACTCTATGCTGGTTGTGCTGATTCCATCATGGTTCCCAGAACCATCGCGTCATGTCTATTTTGAAGCAAGTGCAATGATTGTCGGCCTTATTTCTTTAGGGCATTACATTGAAGCCAAAGCCAAAGCACGCACTACGAAATCTTTACAGGCACTGATTAACTTACAGCCTCAAACAGCGGTAGTTATTGTCGATGATAAAGAACAAACCATTGCCGTAGAGGCGATTCAAGTCGGTATGCAAGTACGAGTGAAACCGGGAGAAAAAGTCCCGGTTGATGGTGTTGTGGTATCTGGCGAATCTTATATCGATGAATCGATGCTGACTGGTGAACCGCTTCCCAACGTTAAATCGATTAATGATGGGGTTTCTGCGGGCACCATTAATGGTGATGGTAGTTTAATCATTGAAGCGACTGGGATTGGCTCAAGCACCATGTTGGCTCGAATCATTCAAATGGTTCGCCAAGCACAAAGCAGTAAACCAGCAATCGCCAAGCTTGCCGATTCTATCTCAGCCGTTTTCGTTCCGGTTGTGGTCGCAATCGCAGCCGTTGCCGCCTTAGTTTGGTTTTTCTTTGGCCCACAGCCAAGCGCGAGCTACATGCTCGTAGTATCAACCACAGTACTGATTATCGCCTGTCCATGTGCGTTAGGCCTAGCAACGCCACTGTCGATTACTGTTGGCGTGGGTAAAGCCGCTGAGTTTGGCGTTCTTATTAAAGATGCGGATGTATTGCAGTCTGCCAGCAAGATCGATGCTGTTGTGTTTGATAAAACAGGTACGTTGACCCAAGGCAAACCAACCGTTCAACAGGCCTTTTACTCTAATCTAACGGAGCAAGAGTTACTGGCTTATGCTTATTCAGTAGAAGTGGGATCTGAGCACCCACTCGCCAAAGCCGTTTGCCAATATGCAGAGAGCCTACAAATTTCAGCACTACCTCATAGCGAGTTCGAAAACCAACGAGGGCTTGGCGTACAAGCAACAATTAGCGGCAAGAACGTGCAAGTCGGCTCACTTAAGTACCTAACCCAATTAGGCATCAATACTGAGATTGGCGCAGATTTTATCGAGCTTTGCCGCTCGCAAGCATGGACACCCATCTTCGTTGTAATCGATCAAAAACTCGAAGGCATATTGGGCATTTCAGACGCGTTAAAAATAGATAGCAAACAGGCGATAGCTCAACTAAAATCCGCCGGAATTCACACTGTGCTATTAACAGGCGACAACGATTCTGTTGCTCAAGCGATTGGTAAAAGTGTCGGTATCGACGAGGTTATCTCGGAGGTGCTTCCAGAGCAGAAAGCTCAGCATATTGTTCAGCTGCAACAACAATATAAGAGTGTTGCTATGGTCGGAGACGGTATTAACGATGCACCAGCTCTTGCTCAAGCAGATATAGGAATCGCAATGGGCAGTGGCAGTGATGTCGCGATTGAAAGTGCGCAAATGACGCTACTCAACTCATCGCCATTATCAGTAAGCAATGCGATCGAGTTGTCCCAAGCGACCGTAAGAAATATGAAGCAAAACCTGTTTGGTGCCTTCATTTATAACTCGCTTGGTATTCCTATCGCAGCCGGTGTGCTCTACCCATTTTTCGGATTTCTGCTTAGTCCTGTCGTTGCAGGCGCTGCGATGGCGATGTCGTCAATTACGGTAGTAAGCAATGCCAACAGATTAAGACTTTTCAAACCCACACATTCTAATATCAACAAAAACCATATTCATGAGGTTAACCATGATTCGTAAAATTATGACTCTTACAGCACTCGCTGCAATTTCAGGACAAGCTCTCGCGACTGATGTTCTAAACCATAAGTCTCCATACTGTGGCTGCTGCACAGAATGGACAGAACACATGCAAGACGCAGGTTTCGATGTCACAGAGAAACTCCATGATGACATGAATCCTATCAAGCAGAAGTTAGGAGTAACGCCAGAGCTGGCTTCTTGCCATACGGCAGAGATCGACGGTTACGTATTTGAAGGGCACATTCCAGCAGAAGACGTTAAAGCCTTTTTAGAAAACCCACCACGCAATGCGATTGGCTTAGCGGTTCCAGGTATGCCAATGGGCTCACCGGGCATGGAATATGGCGATAAGAAAGACGAGTATTCTGTGTATGCGTTTAATGAAGAAGGTCAGGTGTTTGAGTACCGTCACTACAACGGAAAATAAAGCTTAACTAGACCAACGCAAAGCAATAAAAAGAAGTCATAAAAATAGAGCCTAGCATGAGTAAACCCAAGACTGTGGTTTACTTGCTAGGCTCTTTGCTTTTGGACAGTAAAGCAAATCTTGTCGCGGCACCAACCGGGCTGTTAGTGCCGCTATATTTCTCCTCGCTAATTGGCTAAGAAGCTATTTAACAAAAAGCTATTTAACAAAAAAACTAATTAGCGAAGAAGCTCACTCGGCTAATAATCTAATAGACTAAGCAGCCAAGTGAATCGGCTTAGAAGCCGTAAGAAGCACCGAATACGAATGCGTTGTTCTGCTTAGAATCGCCGTTTGCGAAATCTACACCGTTAGCTTGGCTACGGAACTCAAAGTAAGGTTGAACACCTTGACGAGTCCATGTAGCACGTAACTCATGATCCATCGCTTCAGCATCAATCATGTATACGTTGTTGTAGCTAAGTGCTAGGTCAGCATTCACTGTGTAACCAATGCGGTTATCCATGCGGTAATCTGTATCAGCATTAGCCGAAGTATCATCGATGTGTGCACGAGTACGGTTGCTAATAGAAATACCGTTATCGAAGTTGTAACCGATCTTAACTAATGGACGGAACTGAATGCTCTCACCTGCAGAGAATAGGTGTTGGTAACCAGCAGCAACCCATAATTTGTCAGTAATGTTGAAAGATTGCTCACCACCGACAGTGATGCCTGGAGTAGTATTACCTGCACCGCCATTTTCAGATTCAAGTTTGCCCAGTTGGATGCCATCAAACTCAGAATAAACCGTGAAACCGCCTAGAGAGTTGTCAAACGTGTGACCAGCTTCTAGCGTAGAAGTCATATCAGAACCGTGGATACGGCCATCGTCATGAATTTGGATGTTACCTGTAACGTAAGAAGAACCAGCAAAAGCACTAGAAGCAAAAGCAAGAGAAAGTGCACTTAGAGCGATAATTTTTTTCATAGTAAACTGCCTTAGTTTGATTTTTTCAGCGGCACATCTTCGGTACATCATTCACCTTCACCGCTTGAGTAGTTAGTTGCCTCCCTGGCATGAAATCTATGTTGCTCGAATTAATTTGCGTTTCAAAATAAAAGAATGAGCAGAGTGATCTCTCTCACTATCAAAAAAGAACAAGTTATTTAACACATTAAAATCAGTCACTTAAAAACATAAAAATTGATAAAAAACTCAAGATTAAAAAACGAACAGATCAGGATTACATTATTTTACGATGCGAAATTAGATTTAGTTGGTTGAATCACACCTGATTTAGAGTTTTTGATGAGAGACTTATTTTTTGAAGAGAATAATGAGAAGCGCGTCACTTTTGCGATGGAACTCACCTTATGTACATTGTTGACGATATACATAAAGGCTATTTCTATATGTTTCAGTTTAAGAGAAGTAGCTAACTTGATTTGGACGAAAAAAAAGCTCCCACTCTTATCTGAATCAGATAAAAGCTAGGGAGCTCTTCTATTAATGTTGCTTGTCGATTATTTTACCAAAGTTACTCGACTTACTTTCTCGCCACTTTCAGAGATAGAGCGGATGTACGTTTCACCAGAAACCGAAGGACGTTGCTGCTCATCATAAGTCAGCCAGTTTTCACCATCAGCAGAGTATTGAAGCTCTACACCTGGGAATTGAACGTTCATCGCTAGCTTACCATCAACAACCTGAGCACCCGGAACTGGTAGTCGGTAATCAATACCCGCTTTCTCGAGCTTAGCCAGCTCACGTTGACCAACAATATTCGCGAAGCGATTAAAGTCGCTGTTTAGAGCCTGCTTATTCACTAAGTCAGTATCTTGAGAGTACTCAACGCCCACTTTGTAGTCGTTTTCCCAATCGGCTCGGTGCCATGCACGCTCAGCTGCTGCAAGAACACGAGGGAACACCATGTATTCATACTGCTCGTCAGTACGTACAGTTTCAGACCAAAGCTGCGCTGACAAACCGTAGAAAGGTTTCGCTTCAATCTCACCTTTACCACTGAAGCCATTGCCGTCACGGTCTAATGACGTTTCTGCGTTTTGTGGCATGTTCTCTGGAGCAAAACCAAACATCTTACGAGTATCGGTTGCACGCGTTGCCCAGTAGTAACCACGTTCTGCTGCGTCTACTTCGTATGGCATATCCATGTATACGTAATCTGGGTTAGAGACAATCACGTCATAACCTTTCGCTGACCAGTCGTACACTGATGAAGTGCCGCCCCAGTAAAGAACGTCCCAGAAGTTAACGCGAGTCGTTTCAGTAGCGAAGCCAGATTCACCCTCTTCCACATACTTCAAGCCATCTTGCCAAGCTTGGAAGTGAGGAATTCCTTTGTCTGCAACAATTTTTGATACTTCTTTTGCAAAGTAGCCAGGTAGGTGACCGAAATCACTCACTGAACCATCAGCAATCAAAGACTGACATTGTGGAGACTGTTGGAATGGTTTGTCTTGCTTGTCTAGCTCAATGTTACCTTTCCACGCCACTTTATCTTGAGCATCAACATCTTGAAAGCCTGCGCCTAGCTTGATGTTTTTCGCTTCATCACCACCAAAGTGCCAAGTCGTTAGCGGCATACCCGCCTCATTGTGCATTGCTGCAATTTCAGTAATCACTTTATCAACAAAGCGAGTCGATGACTCCATACATGGGTTGATGAAGCTGTGCTTATCGTAGAACTGAATCGTCGTCACGTTTGAAGTATCTTGTGGGTCCATCAAGCGGTATTCACTTGCTTCCGCTTCTTTACCTTCCGCCATTAGGCGAGTGTAACGCGCTTCCATTGATACCACAGCAGAACGAGCGTGTGCTGGCATATCAATTTCTGGAATTACTTCGATGCTGCGCGCTTTTGCGTAGCTTAAGATCTCGACGTAATCCGCTTTACTAAAGAAACCAGAGCCAAAGTTGTCTGTTGTTGGACCTGAACCTAGCTGAGGCAGTAAACAGCTTTGCTCCTCCAAATCAAAACAACGATTAGACCCTACATCCGTTAGCTCTGGTAACCCCGGGATTTCTAAACGCCAGCCTTCATCATCCGTTAAGTGAAGGTGCAGTTTGTTCATCTTGTAGGCTGCCATTTGATCTAGCGTTGCTAGGATGGCATCTTTTGAGTGGAAGTTACGAGCAACATCCACCATCACACCACGGTAGTCAAAGCGTGGCGCATCTTGGATCGACAGTTGTGGTAATGATTCAGCATTCTGACTGTCTATTAGGCCAAAAATAGACTGAACTGCGTAGAAAGCACCTGTTTTATCAAACGCTTTAATCGCAATCCCCTCTTCCGAGATGCTTAGTTCATAAGCGCCAGATTTCGCTAAATCACCCGTAAACTGAGTAGGAACAACAGCAACACTAACAGGTAGGTCGCCACTCACATCTACGTTTACCACATCTGCACGTTCTTCAATTGCAGCGAACTGCTCAGAATCAAATGCGTCTTTAGGTAGGGCAATACCACCAGCAATGCTCACTGAACCTTCGCCCGCTTCTACCGACATTGGCGTTGGTAGTAAAGTGGTTGATACATCTTGCGTTGCCAGATCAGCATTATTTTCAAAGCGAGTAACCGCTGTTGCCATGACATTGTTGTCATCAGGTGTACGCTTAAGGTTGTTTCCTTCCAAACCGGTTACGAACGACGCGACATCTTCCGTATTCAATGAAGCAATCATCTTAGGTTCAGCGTTTGGCGCAGTTACGAATGCACCCGGCATAAAGTCAGTTTCAAACAGTTGCCAGTACTCACTCGTTAACGGAAGAATCACTTCTTCACCAGCAGCAAAACCATCGAACTTATCTGTAGGTTCTAGTTTGTGTAGGTCGCCCGTTACACGAGTGATTTTAAACTGCTCATTATCAACATCTAAGATAAGGCGAATACTGTGGAAGTAGATAGTCCAATCTTTCGAATCGATCGCTTCACCGTCATTGGTCAGAGTCATGTTCACTTTGTTACATGATGCCCACTCTGCGCCTAAATCCTGACAAGCCATGCCTTCGTTTGCGCCGTGGTTCGTCAAAATTTCGTATTGCACATCAAGGTTATCAGCCAGTGCATTAACCACCTTTTGTTCTGGTGCTTGTGTTACCGCACACCCCGTTAAACCAGCAAGTACCGCTACAGATAGTAAGTTTCTCTTCAACATCGTATTCACCCATAAATTTAAAAAATTGAGTCAGAAGCAAAATAGAACGCTTCAAAAGTTAGATTAACTATATGGCCTTATTTTTCGCCGTGAATTAAATCAAGTTAATAAAGTGATCGACTTCAAATCTAAAAAATATTGATAAAATTAACCTTATTAAAATCATAAAGTTACCGACATCGACAGTTCCGTCAGTTTTATTTTGACGTAATATTTGAGAATTGAATCACAATCTTTTGAAAGGATTTCATAAAATCGTGTCGTTGTTACTGAGAAAGGTTTAAGAGTTTGTTGGTGTTGTTATACTTTTCGTACAAACAACGTGACATCGTTCTCAAAAAAAACCGTTAAAAAACACCGTCAAAATCGATTTTGACGAGTTTAATACTTCCTAAAGGAGCTCCCTTTGCGCCCATTCTTCTACATGGTTTTATTCGTTCTCGCTTTTTCAGCTAGGCAAGCGGTCGCCGAGCCCCTTTATTGGCAAGCAAAAAAGGAGGATCTGACACTCACTATCTTAGGTTCCGTGCACGTTGGGGACGAGAGTATGTACCCACTTCCTTCAGCGATCATCAACGCGCTAAAAAACAGTGATGGGTTAGTTATCGAAACGGATATCAGAAAGTCTGATGGCGTTGTATATCCCCACAACAAACTCACTACTGCCGATGTACTCAATGAAGAACAGCTGCAATTATTAACCGACATATCAAAATCGTTGGAGATGCCGACGCAACAACTGCTCAGCTCGCCGCCTTGGGCGACTTCTCTCTCCATACAGATGCAGCAACTAAAAAACCTTGGTTATGGCTCCGCCGGCGGCGTTGATGCGACGCTAGCTTACAAAGCGACTATCCAAGATGTTCCGGTTATCAGTTTAGAACCATTACAATTCCAAATAGACCTGATGACAAAACAAAAGGATGACGGTAAGGAATGGTTAGTCAGTAGCCTTGAGGAATTTGACCAAACTGATCGTGTGGTTCATTGCCTAATTGAAAGCTGGAAAGCGGGTGATTTAGCGAAGCTGGAAGCCTTCGCAGAGCTGTCTGAGATGTCGCTTGAACTCGAGAAAGCATTCTTAACTGATCGCAATATCGACTGGGCAAACAAGCTATCCGCCAATGATTGGAAACTCGATTCAAATGGGAATTATTTGATCGTGGTTGGCGCCTTGCACCTAGTTGGCGAAGGTAACCTTTTACAGTTGTTAAAAGAGAAAGGTTTTAATGTCACTCAACAATCACAAAGCCAACAGGCTCAGTGTCAATTTGAGGTTAGTGACGACAACTAACTAAATTCGGGACCATGACCTTCTCATAATATAACCATTACCTAATAACAGAATCATTACATTTAATAGCACCATAACGGTGCTATTATCTTTCGCTCTTTTTATACACGGTGTTGTTCTCATGAAACCAGTACTCTTCGCTTTACCTTTAGCCATCGCGATCCTGATGCCCACGGCAGCGTCTGCCAAAGAAACTTGTACCATCGAACAGTTTCAAGCCATCGACATTCAGCCTGATACAAAAGGCGGCGTGCTAGATAAAGAAAGCGGACAGTTTTTGATTACTGAAAAGCCACCCATGCGATGCGCGAATATTACTTTCACGACGTCTACGACACGCAACCGTATCGCAAGCCAAATGAATGGTAATTTTGAAGCAAGCTTTTACGATGGCAAGACAGGTAACTCTCACTCGGTGACTTTTAACGAAGATGAAGTACAGGCAGGCTACATTCGAATTGGTCCAAATAACCCTGTTGAAGCTTATGTTTGCTTTGTTACCTCAGAGACGCCAATCAAGAACATCACTTGTGATGTGAAGTAAACAGATTTGGGACGGGCTTATTGAGTCAATCCTTTTCTCTATGCGGGATGTTTAGAACAACAAGAGATTCCCGACTCGCTCCTTCGTCACTCTAGGGAATGACGCACATACCAAAATGCAAAAAAGTCGTAGCCCTTCTCTATAATAAATGGTCTACGGCTTCTTTAATGTGGCGTTGAAGAGCTTATTTTGAACATCAGGCGAACCCGTTGACCAAGTGATTATCTTTATCCTGAAATGCAAAAAAGGCTTCTCATTTCTGAGAAGCCTTTTTCTTAATGTGGTCGGTGAAGAGGGATTCGAACCCCCGACCCTCTGGTCCCAAACCAGATGCGCTACCAAGCTGCGCTATTCACCGAGATATCTAACTGGCTGATTGCCTGTCGATGAAGCGTATAATACGGATTCTGAATTTATGCGCAAGAGCTTTTTTCACTCTTTTTTACAATATCGAATCGTTCGAACAAAAGACGTACAACCTAACGGCTAATGTGACGAAAAACACACACTCAACAACAAGTATTTAACTTATGAAACAGGATTGATCCAGATCAGTGAATTGATAACGCTACTTAATACACTAAGCCATGTCATATAACTTTGAGGTATACACATGGACTTTTGGCTAGAACTCCTATTTGGTAATGCAGTGGGGCTATCTTCAATGATAGTAATATTCGGGGCTCTGGGTCTCATGATGTTCTATGGAGGCTTCTTCATCTACAAAGTTATGACTGAAAAATCTCCTCACTAGAATCGCTCAGCCTAAGTCATCTACTTTTAAGTATCATTTTCTTTGGGTGGATGTAAAAACGCTTTGCACCGGAGCAGGCTTATTGTCTTCTCCGGTTTTTTCATTTTTAAACCCGGCCTCAACTTAGGTATACTTACCCTATCCTTCTCCAACTTGAGATACACACTATGTCTCATGATGACGACTTAGATCTATTCCAAGAAATGATGGGCGATGTTAAACGTATCGACCATGACACCGCCGAACACCAGAAAGTACACCGAGTCACAGAATCTCACCTTGCTAAGCGTGAAGCCGCTATGTGGCTGTCTGACGACGAGAAAGACTACTTATCATTAGACTACTCACCAATGATCAAGCCAGACGACGTCATTGCTTACAAGAAAGATGGTGTACAAGAAGGCGTATATAAAAAGCTGCGCTTAGGCAAATACCCTATTCAGGCCAAACTCGACCTTCATAGGAAAACACTGAAAGACGCTCGTAACGAAGTACTCTCATTTTTACGCCAGTGTTTAAGAATGGATGTTCGCACCGTTATCATTGTTCACGGTAAAGGTGAGCGCTCGAACCCACCAGCAATGATGAAAAGCTACGTGGCGAATTGGCTCACGCAAATTAACGACGTTCAATGTGTTCACTCTGCTCAGCAATTTCATGGTGGTACTGGCGCAGTCTACGTTATGCTCAGAAAGAGTAATGAGAAAAAGCTAGAGAACAGAGAGCGCCATCAAAAACGCACCAGTTAACTGGTTGAAACAGATAAGTACACTGATATCGAATTGCATCAAGATCGATATTTCGTGCCTAGACTCACACCAAGTGCTAAAATTGTCCTCAGTTAACGAATCCCAACTCAAAGCAACTATCCAAAAGTTGCTTTTTGTTTATCTATATTTCCGTTGTGAAACGCTAAGAGAATATCATGTCACAAGAATCCCAAGCTAAACGCCTTAATAAATACATCAGTGAAACTGGTTTTTGCTCACGCCGCGAAGCCGACAAACTCATTGATGCAGGCCGAGTTACTATTAACGGTAAGATCCCTGAAATGGGTACTAAAGTCTTGCCCGGTGATGATGTTGAGATCGACAATAAACCTGTTCGCTCAAAAGAGAAGCCGATCTACATTGCTCTTAATAAACCAACAGGCATCACCTGTACTACTGAACGTGATATTCCTGGCAACATCGTCGACTTTATCGGCCACCACAAACGTATTTTCCCTATTGGTCGTCTAGATAAGCCTTCTGATGGTCTTATCTTCTTGACCAACGATGGCGACATCGTAAACAAAATCCTACGTGCCGGTAACAACCACGAGAAAGAATACGTGGTGCGTGTAGATAAGCCGATTACGACTGAGTTCTTGAAGCAAATGGGCGCTGGCGTTCATATTCTCGATACTGTTACCTTGCCATGTAAGGTCGAGAAAGAAACCAAATTTTCGTTCCGAATCACACTAACGCAAGGCCTTAACCGCCAAATTCGCCGTATGTGTGAAGCATTGGGTTACGAGGTATTTAAGCTGCGCCGTGTTCGTATTATGAACATCTCATTAGACGGCATTCCTAACGGGAAATGGCGCTACCTGAGCGACGAAGAGATCACTGAAATTTTAGCGATGTGTGAAGGCTCTGTAAGTACTGAAGATGCATCAAAAATGAACGCGAAAGGTCAACGCATTCGCAAAGCGACAGACGCAAAACTTTTTGATAGCCGTGAAGAAAACCAAACTTCCACAGCGCGCCGTAATCAAAACGAGAACCGTACTCGCACCTATCGCGGTAATAATGCGGATGAATTCCGTCATGCGCCTAACTCGAAACGTGGCCGTAACTCATCGAATGGTGAAAGCGGTGGCAATACCGAGAACTGGAAATCGAACTCTCGTTCAGAGCGTTCTAATTCAGATAGAAACAGTTCGGATCGCACCCGCACAGATCGCAACAATAACGATCGTCGAAGCGGTAAGCCTGCACCGAAGCGTGTTGGTGGTACTTTAGGTCTGAAGAAGTAGTCATAATTCGTCCTCAATGTACAAGCACATTTCAGGATAGACACTCAATATAAAAGCGCCCGCTAGGTTAATCTAGTGGGCGTTTTTGTTTGTCATTCGGTAGTTGTATCATCATGACAACGACAATCTATAAACATAGATCAGCAAACTGACCGCGAGTCAGTAGCGCTAAGTCTTTTGGGTCGAGTTCAATTTCTAGCCCGCGCTTCCCTGCACTCACGCATATCGTTTCAAAATCTGTCGCGCTGGAATGAACAAAGGTAGGCAAGGCTTTTTTCTGACCAAGAGGGCTGATCCCACCCACCACATAACCCGTGGTTTTCTGAGCAATATCAGGGTTCGCCATCTCTGCTTTTTTGCCTTTTGCCGCTTTTGCCGCAAGCTTCAGGTTTAGCTTCTGATCAACGGGAATAACGGCAACAGCTAAATCTTTAGCTACGCCATTCAAACAGAACAAAAGCGTTTTAAATACACGTTTGGGATCTTGACCAAGCGCTTCGACAGCCTCTAATCCATAATTCGTGTTATTCGCATCGTGGTGATATTGATGCACGCTATGAGCGATTTTCTTTTTCTTGGCGAGATTGATTGCAGGGGTCATAACAAATCCAAACGATAGATAAACAAAAAGCGACGCCTCGGCGTCGCTTTAGTTAAATTTATCATGGTGCTAGAGTCAATCTAATTTAGCACCTATTGACTCTATCAACTGGGTTTAATTACTTGTAAACCATTTGACCAGAAGGTGCGTACTTGTTCACGTCAACTGGGCTGTTCGCTTCTAGGTACTCTTTCAGTACTTCAGCATCAACAAAACCTGTGTTCACGTAACCAGGGTGACCAGAAAGTTTAGGGTAACCGTCGCCACCAGCCGCGTTGAAGCTTGGCACTGTGAAACGGTATGTTTCGTCTAAACGAAGCTGTTTGCCACCGATGAAGACATTCGATACTTCACCATTTGCTACTGTCATTGAAATGCCAGCGAACTGCGCGTAAGCACCAGAATCGATTGGTTTCGTCGCCACAACGTTTAGGTAATCTAGAACTTCTTTACCTGTCATGTCTGTGTAAGTCAGGATGTTTGCAAAAGGTTGTACCTTCAGTACATCTTTGTAAGTGACATTGCCCGCTTCAATTGAGTCACGAACGCCACCAGAGTTCATCACAGCGAAGTCTGCTTGTGCACGCTCCATGTGAGAAGTCGCAATCAAACGACCTAGGTTAGTTTGTTGGAAACGCACCACGTTACGATCGCCTTCAAGCTTGCCATTTGTCTCAGCAATTTGAACTTCTAGCTGTGCTTGACCTTGCTCTTGGAAAGGACGTAGGAATTCAAGCAACTCTGGATCTTGTGCGATCTCATCTTGAATAAGAACACGTTGCTTCTTACCGTCAATCTTAACTTTCTTCTTAAGGTTAACTGGAACCAGATCGTAGCTCACCATCTCTAGCTCGCCGTTACGGAATTCGTAATCAGCACGACCTACGTACTTGCCCCACTCGTGAGCTTGAACGATGTAGGTACCATTCTGTACGTCTGGTTTACATTCATCACCCGGCTTGAAGTTTTTCTTCGCAACGTTAGGGCCTTCCATACATACAGGCTCTTGAGAGTGACCACCAACGATCATGTCTAGGTCGCCTTCGTTTAGGTAACGAGCAAGTGCTACATCACCCGGTGCGTTAACACCACGTTGGCCGTTTTCGTAGTGACCCATGTGAGTCACAGCGAAGATTAAGTCTGGCTTCTCTGTTTCTTTAAGTTCAGCGATCAGCTTCTTCGCTTCTTCTTTAGGGTCACGGAAATCAATGCTCGCGATAAACTCAGGGTTACCGATTTTTGCCGTATCTTCAGTGGTTAGACCGATAACCGCAATCTTGATACCTTGCTTTTCAAACATCTCGTAAGCTTGGAACTTGCGTTCACCTGTTGCTTTGTCATAGATGTTTGCAGATAGCATTGGGAAGTTAGCCCAGTCGATCTGCTTTTGTAGTACGTCTAAAGAGTTGTCAAACTCGTGGTTACCCAATGCCATTGCATCGTAACCAATTTTATTCATACCTTTGAAATCAGGTTCTGCATCCTGAAGATCTGACTCTGGCACACCGGTGTTGATGTCACCACCAGATAGAAGCAACACGCTACCGCCTTCTGCTTCAACTTCAGCACGAAGTTGGTCAACAAGCGTTTTACGCGCAGACATGCCGTATTCACCGTATTTGTTCTGCCAAAAACGACCATGGTTGTCGTTAGTGTGTAGAACCGTTAGCTTGTAAGTTTCGTCTTGGTTCCAATCTTGAGTTGATTGAGACGCACACCCAGCTAGAGTAGCTAGGATTGCAGCACTTAGTGCTGTCTTTAGAATAAGGCGTTGCTTCATTGTCATACCTTTGAACTTTTTAGGGGAATCCACTGCTTTTTATAATCTATTGCGACCCCTTTCCTGGAGTTCGAACAATAAGACTTCAACATGACTAATCTTAAATTAACATTCTAGATGTAACACGACGATTTCATATTTATGTCGAATTGGTCACGCATAGATCGGCAGTTAAGTGTAACAAAATTATGAGATTACACTCAAACTTCCCCTGCATCACAGGCAATCGTTTACTTATAAAGTGTGATGAACATCAGTAATTTACTATAAACAGGACAGAACTCACACACCTATACCACTTTCTTAGGGAATCAGAGGTTCTGTTAACAAAGATTTAATCATCTGCCGTTGATTAGTACTTTGAAAAACTGGTTAGCTAACGACTACACAGCTTAGTCATCGAAAAATAGCTTAGTCATAGTCAAAACAACTTAGTCATCGAAAAACAACTTGGTCATCGTCAAAATAGGCCGAGGCTTCAGTGAACTGAACGGATGTCCAGTTAAAAAAAAACGCCCAACTCTAAGAGTTGGGCGTTTATCTTATGCTGTTAAATAACCACTTAAACTCACTAACATTAGCGATTTAATGCTAGTTATTTAGCATCAGACAAAGCTATTTGATATCGATGTGGTCGAAGCCTTTGATAAGGTCATCAAGTGCTTTCATCTGCTTCAAGAACGGCTCTAGTTTATCTAGAGGTAGCGCCGATGGGCCATCACAGCGTGCTTGATCAGGGTTAGGGTGAGCCTCCAGAAACAGACCCGCAATACCCGTCGCAATACCCGCTTTAGCAAGTTCAACGGTTTGCTCACGACGACCGCCAGAGGCTGCACCTGATGGATCACGCATTTGAAGCGCGTGAGTCACATCAAAGATGATTGGGCTGCCGTTTGATGATTTTTTCATTACACCGAAACCAAGCATATCAACAACTAAGTTGTCATAACCCATGCAAGAACCACGTTCACAAAGAATGATGTTGTCGTTGCCACACTCAGCAAACTTATCAACGATATTACCCACTTGATCTGGGCTCATGAACTGAGGCTTCTTCACGTTGATTACAGCGCCAGTCTTAGCCATCGCTTCAACAAGGTCAGTTTGACGAGCAAGAAACGCTGGAAGCTGGATTACATCAACCACATCTGCAACAGGCTGAGCTTGTGCTTCTGTGTGGATATCCGTAATAATTTTCACGCCAAAGGTATCTTTCAGTTCTTGGAAGATTTTAAGACCTTCTTCCATACCTGGACCACGGTATGAGTGAACTGAGCTGCGGTTTGCTTTATCGAAAGACGCCTTAAATACGTAAGGGATGCCCAACTTCTCTGTGACTTTCACGTAATGCTCACAGATCTGCATTGCTAGATCGCGAGATTCAAGAACGTTCATGCCTGCAAATAGCGTAAATGGCTTGTCGTTAGCAATTGGCATATCACCAATGTGAACTGTTTTCTGTTCCATCATATTCTCTCTAAATAATTATTAATTAGTGAACAACCACTGTCTTTTCGTTCATGACGTTCACTTGAGATTTCAGTAACTCAGATGCAGGGTCATCTGGGCATTGGTCGATAAAGTATTGATAATCCGTTGCTGCAACTTGATGACAGTCTAGCTGCTGATAAATAAAGCCACGGTCACGGATTTCGTACGGATCATCCGGCACAAACGTTAACGCAAGATCGGTACACTTCAATGCAAGCGTATAACGCTCTTCTCGCAGTAATGCACTCTTAAGCAACGCTAGCCACTTACCAATAATCGTTGGGTGGTCGGCAACCTCTAAGTGCTCCGCTTTCACCTTAGCGAGTGGGCCATCATGTCCGATTAACCAAGCTCGTAAAGTTTGCACGCCAACATACTCACCGTTGTAAGGATTAATATAGACGGCTGCTTGCCCGTACCAACTCACTTTAAGCAGAAACTGAGTCGGAAAAGAGACACCCTCTACAGGGAAGCCTAGCTTGCGACCAAGAAAAAGGAAGATTGCCCCAAGACTGACAGGGATGCCTTTCTTTCTCTCGAGCACTTTATCGATAAACGCGTTTTCCGATGAGAAGTAAGCGTCTTTATCGCCTGCGAAGCCCCACTCATAAAAGAATAGTCGAATAAAAGATTCAAACTTCTGTTGCTCGTCGGTTTCATTAACCAAAGCAAACTCAGCGTCTTTTAACAATCTCGCCAGTTCTTGCTCAGCCCAGCTGTCTTGAGTTTCTGGGTTAATCGCTTTATTTAAGATCAATGCACCTTCAGCTAACTCTAGCTGGTCAAAGTCTTCATCAAAAAATTCGTACATACGTAACTAACCGAAATAAGGAGATAATTAACCGAAAAATGTTGGTGTCTTAGTCATTGCAATTTTGCCTGCCATCGCTAACCAGCCAAGCGCACCAAAGAAAGAGAAAACTCTCAATAGCTTGTTTTTACCCAACTTAAGTGCAAAGAAGCCCAGTGCGATGTAAGCCATAACACAAGTTAGTTTTTCGGTTAACCATGGCGCTGCTGGTGTAAATGGAATAAAGCCAGTGATAAAAATCAAACCAATACCCGATAGCAGCAGCAACGAGTCATTGATATGAGGGAAACGCTGCAAGAAAGGATGCTTAAGCTTTGGTGAGTTAACCATCATCAGAGCGAAACGAATCGAAAGAAGTAGCGCGCTGATAGCAATCGTTAGTAGGTGAAAATGTTTTAAACCTTCGTACATGGTATTCCTTTATATTTTTATATGTGCTTTCGTTAACACGAGCCAAACAATACCCGTTAATGCCCTGTATTTCTGCGTTAATTCTCTGTATTTCCGCGTTAAATGCATTATCGAGTTAAGTGTATTGTCGAGTTAAAGGTATCAATTTAGCAAGTTCATCATCTATTGCTCACAAGATGATTAACAGCAGCCTATGAGCAACCACTATCTATGAACAGTAACGACCCAATGTCACTCGGTCATTACCACCGTAATCTTTTTCTGTAACCACATCCAAGTAGCCCAGTTGCTGCATTATCTCACGTACCGCCAAGCCTTGGTCATAGCCGTGTTCAAATGCTAGCCAGCCTTCGTTTTCTAAAAAACCGCGTGCGTTTTCAGAGATGTATCGAATATCAGCTAAACCTTTCTCTTCAGCAACTAACGCTGTGATCGGTTCAAAACGCACATCACCTTGAGATAAATGAGGGTCATTCTTCTCAATGTAAGGTGGGTTCGAGACAATCAACGAGAACTTCACAGCTTCTTTTTCAGAATTCACCGAGTTCAAAGGCTCAAACCAACTGCCATGTAAAAAAGTGGCGTTAGTGATATTTAATCGCTGAGCGTTTTCTGTAGCAAGTTGCTGCGCTTCAGGGCGAAGATCAATACCCGTCACTGGTCGATTCGGCATCTCAGACGCCAATGCTAACGCGATAGCACCTGTGCCCGTGCCTAAATCTAGAATCGCACCTTGTTTGCCGTAGGTTTTATCCAAAGCGACTTCAACCAAACGCTCGGTATCCGGGCGCGGGATTAAAGTAGAAGGAGAAACTTTTAACGGCAGCGACCAAAACTCACGTTCACCAACAATATAAGCCACAGGCTCACCGGTTAAGCGACGTTTTAGAAGGGTATGGAATTCGGATTCCTGTTCTGAAGTGAGATGCTTCTCAGGCCAAGTCAGTAGGTAAGATCTAGGTTTATCTAAAGCATGACAAAGCAGTACCGCAGCATCAATCGAGGGCGATGTGTTATCGCCCTCTTGAAGCTGTACGATTGCTGACTTTAAAGCACTTTCAACCGTATATGCTGACTGCATAGTAATTAGTTGTGCTCAGCAAGTGCTGCTAGTTGATCGGCTTGGTGCTCTTGTAGAACAGGATCAAGCAGGCTTTGCATATCACCTTCCAGAACTTCGTTCAGGCGGTAGATAGTTAAGTTGATGCGGTGATCAGAAACACGACCTTGAGGGTAGTTGTACGTGCGAATACGGTCACTACGGTCACCAGAACCTAATAGGTTACGACGTGTATCTGAAATCGCAGCAGCACGACGCTCTTCTTCAGCTTGAACGATACGAGCCGCAAGAACAGCCATCGCTTTCGCTTTGTTTTTATGCTGAGAACGCTCGTCTTGACACTCTACTACGGTACCGGTTGGCAAGTGAGTAATACGGATTGCTGAATCCGTGGTGTTAACGTGCTGACCACCCGCGCCAGATGCACGGAAAGTATCAATCTTAAGATCGCCCGCTTTAATTTCTGGTAGATCAGCTTCTGGGATCTCAGGCATAACCGCAACAGTACATGCTGATGTATGAACACGACCTTGAGACTCAGTCTCAGGTACACGTTGTACACGGTGACCGCCAGACTCGAACTTCATTGTGCCGTAAACAGCGTCGCCACTGATTTTAGCGATCATCTCTTTAAAGCCGCCCTGCTCTGAAACATTGCTGCTCATCACCTCAACGCGCCAACCTTTTTTCTCGGCAAATCTAGAGTACATGCGGAAAAGGTTACCCGCAAAAATACCCGCTTCATCACCACCAGCACCGGCACGAATCTCTAAGAAACAGTTACGCTCATCGTTTGGATCTTTTGGAATCAGAAGAATTTGCAGCTCATCAGTCAGACGTTCAATGTTCGCTTTCGCATCTTTGATCTCTTCTTGAGCCATTTCGCGCATTTCTGCGTCGTCTTCATTTGCCATCTCTTCAGCAGCTTCTAAATCTTCTTGAGCTTGCTGGTATGATTTGAAGCACCCCGTCACCTCTTCTAATTGAGAATACTCTTTTGACAAGGCACGGAATTTGTCTTGATTCCCAAGTACACCGGGATCACCAAGTAGATGTTGAACTTCTTCATAGCGTTCAACAAGTGTTTCAAGCTTTATTAGAATCGAGGCTTTCATAATGTCTTATTCTGTTGGAGGTCGAATATTATTGAGGGTTTTCTAAGCCCAAACTCTGTCTAATGACCATTAATTTTGCAGGTTCTCCTTGCTCAGCTGCACTTTGAAGTGCACGCGTTGGAGCATGGATCAATTTGTTTGTGAGCTTATTACTTAGCTCAAGTAAGACTTTCTCAGGGTCACCGCCTGCGGCAAGTGATTGTAAACTCTTACTTAATAAATCTTCTCGGATTTCATTGGCCGATTTACGGTAATCACGAATACTGTCTACCGCTTGCAGTGAACGCATCCAACTCATGAACGCGGCGCTTTCTTCACTAACTATTGCTTCAGCTTGAATCGCTTCTACTTTTCGTTGTTCAATATTGCCATCAACGATCGACTGCAAATCGTCAACGGAATATAGGTAAGCATCATTCAGATCGCCGACCTGAGATTCCACATCACGAGGAACTGCAATATCAACCAACAACATAGGTTGATGTTTTCTTGTCTTAAGTGCGGTCTCTACCATGCCCTTACCAATAATAGGCAGCGGGCTTGCAGTTGAGCTGATCACGATATCCGCTCTATGCAAATGGTCAGGAATCTCATTCAGGCTGATCACTTCAGCACCAAACTCTTCAGCTAGCCCTAAAGCACGTTCACGAGTTCGGTTAGCCACTATCATCTTAGTGCAGCCATTCGCAGAAAGGTGTTTAGCCACCAATTCAATCGTCTCACCCGCACCAACCAATAACACGGTTGAATCAGCAATCGACTCAAAGATGTGTTTAGCTAGCGTACAGGCTGCGTAGGCCACAGAAACAGCACTGCCACCAATTTCAGTTTCAGTTCGAACACGCTTGGCGACAGAAAATGATTTCTGGAACAGTTTTTCCATTGAAGCATCAACAGATTTGTTCTCTCGCGAGTCCGTATAAGCTTGCTTCACCTGACCTAAGATCTGCGGCTCACCCAATACCAAGGAGTCCAAACCACAAGCTACGCGCATTAAATGTTTAATCGCGGCCTGCTCTTCATGGACATAAATGCTGGGTTTTAGCTCTTCAGGGCTAACTTGATGGAAAACTGACAACCAATCGATGAGCTTGTTTTTTGCCACGCCTTTGACGTCACAATACACTTCAGTTCGATTACAGGTAGAAAGTATGACACTTCCATTTACGTGTGCATTTGCGTTAAGTTGCTTGAGTGCCTCAGATAATTTATCTGGACCAAAAGCGACTTTTTCTCGCAATTCAACCGACGCTGTATTGTGATTGATACCTACGGCAAGCAAAGACATGTATCAGAAGTTCTCGATCAGGGAATGGAAACAAGGGGCGAATTTTACTTGATGCATGGCTCTATTTAAAGAGCAAGCGGGATTTGTTTTCCTGACTTCGTGAATTCAATGCTATAGTTGAGACGTTTTTTAGATAAATTTGAACAAGTTGTGAGCAAATATGAGCAAGCTTCGTAAAATCACGTCTCTTATTTTTATAACCATAATTATGGTGGGTTGCTCTTCTATCCCAGAACAACCGACCAGCGTCGAGTGGCAAAGTCACCAAGATCGGCTTTTACAGATAGAAAACTATCAAGCCTCAGGCAAGCTCGCTTACATTTCTCCAGAGCAACGCCAAAGCCTAAATTTCATTTGGAAGCATTCCCCAAATCAGAGTCAATTAAGACTGACCACTTTCCTTGGTCAAACCGCCTTGAACCTCACCATTGACCCATCGGGTGCCAAGGTAGTCACTTATGATGACCAAGTTTTTACTCATGCAAGTGCTTCCGTTCTTGTGGAACAACTTACTGGATTACAGATTCCCATTGACCATCTACCACAATGGTTCCTTGGCATTCCAGACCAAGCCGATAGCTACCAATTGAACACCACCAACACGCTTGAATCTCTCACCAAACAAGTTAGCAACCAACTATGGACACTGAATTTTGATAACTATCGAAATACAGGGATGCCGAGTACACTATTATCTGGTGAAGACAACAAGAACTCTAGTGAAGACAACACTAAGGTAGAGACAATCCCACTCCCTACTCGATTGTCATTCAAGCAAGACGAGAACAAAATCAACATTGTAGTTTCGAAGTGGACACTGAAAAAATGATAACAACGCCAACCCACTGGCCTTCTCCGGCTAAACTGAATTTATTTCTTTATATCACTGGTCAACGTAATAATGGTTATCACGAACTTCAGACCTTATTTCAGTTTGTCGAATTTGGCGATGAGCTAACAGTTAGTGCAAATCAAGAAACCAGTGCGATCACAATAACCCCTGAAATTCCAGGCGTTGCGACAGAAGATAACCTGATTTGGAAAGCCGCAACTGCCCTCCAACAATATACATCGACCTCTTTCGGTGCGGATATTGAACTCAAGAAAGTGTTACCAATGGGAGGTGGCATTGGTGGGGGCTCTTCAAATGCAGCAACCGTGCTGGTCGCGCTTAATTATTTATGGCAACTCAACCTCTCTGATGATCAACTTGCCGAAATCGGTTTGCAGCTTGGTGCTGACGTTCCGGTCTTCGTTCGAGGCCACGCCGCCTTTGCCGAAGGGGTTGGAGAACAGCTACAGCCCGCTAATCCGGATGAAAAATGGTATCTCGTTGTCAAACCTCAAGTGAGCATAGCAACTGTAGACATATTCACACATTCAGAATTAACTCGAAATACGCCGAAGCGAGCACTAGCAACGCTTCTAGAGCAAGAATACGTAAACGATTGCGAAAAAATTGTGCGAATGCTGTACCCAGAGGTTGATAAGCAACTTTCATGGCTGCTACAATACGCGCCGTCGAGATTGACTGGTACGGGTTCATGCGTTTTTGCTGAATTTAGCAGCAAAAAAGAAGCCGAATCGGTGCTAGAGCAACTGCCTGACACAGTTTCCGCGTTTGTCGCGAGAGGACGAAACATTTCGCCTTTGAAAGAAACTTTGGCTGAATACCAATCAGCCCACCCACAATCTATTTAAAACTGGACGCAACCCGAGGTTTCCACCGTGCCTGATATGAAGCTATTTGCTGGTAACGCAACACCTGAACTAGCCCAACGTATTGCTGATCGTCTATACATCTCTCTTGGCGATGCTACTGTAGACCGTTTTTCTGATGGCGAAGTCGCTGTTCAAATCAATGAAAACGTTCGTGGTAGCGATGTATTCCTGATTCAATCAACTTGTGCACCAACCAATGACAACCTTATGGAATTGGTGGTAATGATTGACGCAATGCGCCGTGCTTCTGCTGGCCGTATTACTGCTGTAATCCCTTACTTCGGTTATGCCCGTCAAGATCGTCGTGTACGTTCTGCTCGTGTGCCTATTACTGCAAAAGTTGTTGCAGATTTCCTTTCTAACGTTGGTGTTGACCGCGTTCTTACTATCGACCTACACGCAGAGCAAATCCAAGGCTTCTTCGATGTACCTGTTGATAACATCTTCGGCACTCCAGTTCTTCTAGAAGACATGGCTAACCGTGGCCTAGAAAACCCAGTAGTGGTTTCTCCAGACCTTGGTGGTGTTGTACGTGCTCGTGCAACCGCTAAAGCGCTAGGTGATGTTGACATCGCTATCGTTGATAAGCGTCGTCCACGTGCTAACGTTTCTGAAGTAATGAACCTAATCGGTGATGTTGAAGGCCGTGACTGTGTTATCGTTGATGACATGATCGATACTGGTGGCACACTGTGTAAAGCAGCTGAAGCGCTTAAAGAGCGCGGTGCTAAGCGTGTATTCGCTTACGCAACTCACGCTGTATTCTCTGGTACTGCTGCAGAAAACATCCGTAACTCAGTTCTAGACCAAGTTATTGTTACAGATTCAATCAAGCTTTCTCCAGAGATGGCTGCGACAGGCAAAGTGACTGAGCTAAGCCTTTCTCGCATGCTTGCTGAAGCAATTCGCCGCATCAGCAACGAAGAATCAATCTCAGCGATGTTTAACTAATCAAAGCTCTATAGCTTTGTTGTAGAAAAGCTTTGTTTTAGAAACTCGTGAGAGAGACACATTAAGCACTTCATTGAATGAAGTGCTTTTTTTATGTCTAACCAATATTAAGCCGCAATTCACCACAGTCAGGAATCATCGTGTTGCTATCAGCTAGCTCGCACCTTTTTCATAAACTGTGATATCATACGGCGCTTTTTGAAATCCCAAGAGAGATCCATACCTTGAGCCAACAAATAAAACTTCTCGTTGGACTGGCTAATCCAGGTCCAGAATACGCCAAAACTCGCCACAATGCGGGTGCTTGGGTAGTTGAAGAATTAGCGCGTGTACATAACGTGACACTAAAGAACGAACCAAAGTTCTTTGGCCTAACGGGTCGTATCATGGTTCATGGTGAAGATCTTCGCTTGCTGATCCCAACGACTTTTATGAACTTGTCAGGCAAAGCTGTTGCTGCCTTAGCAAAGTTCTACCAAATTAAACCAGAAGAGATCATGGTCGCTCACGATGAGTTAGATCTTCCTCCAGGTATTGGAAAGTTTAAAAAAGGTGGTGGTCATGGTGGACATAATGGTCTGAAAGACATCATCAGCAAGCAGGGTAACAATAAAGAATTCTATCGTCTTAGGTTAGGCATTGGCCATCCAGGACACAAAGATAAAGTTGCAGGTTATGTATTAGGCAAAGCTCCTGCGAAAGAGCAAGAGTGTATCGAGGCTG
The DNA here is from genome assembly GCF_021728015.1 of Vibrio sp. G-C-1. Taxonomy (NCBI): domain Bacteria; kingdom Pseudomonadati; phylum Pseudomonadota; class Gammaproteobacteria; order Vibrionales; family Vibrionaceae; genus Vibrio; species Vibrio sp. G-C-1. The sequence goes on from NZ_JAKKCR010000007.1 coordinate 257,460, forward strand.
TCGTTGACGAATCGGTTCGTAGCCTAGACATCTTATTAAAAGATGGCCTACCAAAAGCACAAAATCGCTTACATACGTTCAAAGCAGAATAAGGTTTATATCATGGGTTTTAAATGTGGCATCGTTGGTCTACCAAACGTTGGTAAGTCAACTCTGTTTAACGCACTGACTAAAGCAGGCATCGAAGCAGCAAACTTTCCATTTTGTACAATCGAACCAAACACAGGTATCGTTCCGGTTCCAGATCTACGCTTAGATGCATTAGCAAAAATTGTTAATCCACAGAAGATCCTTCCAACGACAATGGAATTCGTAGATATCGCAGGCCTAGTTGCTGGCGCATCTAAAGGTGAAGGTCTAGGTAACAAATTCCTAGCTAACATCCGCGAAACTGATGCTATCGGTCACGTTGTACGCTGCTTTGAAAACGAAAACATCGTTCACGTTTCAGGTAAAGTATCTCCAATCGAAGATATCGAAGTGATCAACCTTGAGCTTGCTCTTGCCGATCTAGATAGCTGTGAACGTGCAATCTTCCGTAATGCTAAAAAAGCAAAAGGCGGAGATAAAGACGCTAAATTTGAAACTACAGTTCTTGAAAAGCTTCTACCTATCCTGACTGAAGGTGGTATGGCTCGTACTGTTGAACTTGGCAAAGAAGAAGTAGCAGCAATCGACTACCTTAACTTCCTAACGCTTAAGCCAACAATGTACATTGCAAACGTTGCTGAAGATGGTTTTGAAAACAACCCTTACCTAGACGCCGTTCGCGAATATGCAGAAAAAGAGAACAACGTTGTTGTTGCTGTGTGTGCTGCAATCGAATCTGAACTTTCTGAGCTTGACGATGAAGATCGTGAAGAGTTCCTAGCTGACATGGGCATCGAAGAACCAGGCCTTAACCGAGTGATCCGCTCTGGTTACGAGCTATTGACTCTTCAAACTTACTTTACTGCAGGTGTTAAAGAAGTTCGTGCTTGGACTATTCCTATCGGTGCAACAGCGCCGCAAGCAGCTGGTAAGATCCACACCGACTTCGAGAAAGGTTTCATCCGTGCAGAAGTAGTTGGCTACGAACATTTCATCGAGTTTGGCGGTGAAAGCGGAGCAAAAGATGCAGGTAAATGGCGTCTTGAAGGCAAAGAATACATCGTTAAAGATGGTGACGTAGTTCACTTCCGCTTCAACGTATAATTCTGATTAAACATCTAGAAAAAAGGCCAGTGAATTCACTGGCCTTTTTGTTTTGCCCCTTTAGAAATAGCCCCACATCCAAAACTTAACTTCCTATATATATCGCCTTTTAGACCTGTTTTTTGTCGACAAATACACCTCTTTGCCTAAAAAGAAACCGAACAGATGTTTATTCGCGATTTATTCAAAAAAAAAGTTGACGGGTTTCGCTCAACTCCGCATAATGCGCCCCGTTCACAACGAAGCGGCAACGTCTCGAAATGAGCAACAATTTGGAAATGGCTACTTAGCTCAGTTGGTTAGAGCACATCACTCATAATGATGGGGTCGCAGGTTCGAATCCCGCAGTAGCCACCATTTCCTAAGCACTCTGTTTGTTATTAAACATCTGTCTCTTAACAACAAAGAGTTTTTAGGAAAGTAAAGCGGTCGTGGCGGAATTGGTAGACGCACCAGATTTAGGTTCTGGCGCCGAGAGGTGTGAGAGTTCAAGTCTCTCCGACCGCACCATATTGAGATGTCTTAATTGATATCATTGTTGGGCTATCGCCAAGCGGTAAGGCACTGGCTTTTGATGCCAGCATTCCCTGGTTCGAATCCAGGTAGCCCAGCCACAATTTAAAGTGTAATTATCTTTAAAAAGATAATGGCATTGGAAGCGAGATTATATTATATTACTTCGCTCTCAGATGGCTACTTAGCTCAGTTGGTTAGAGCACATCACTCATAATGATGGGGTCGCAGGTTCGAATCCCGCAGTAGCCACCATTCTTTCTTTATGAAAGAAAAAGTACAAACAACGTTACTTAGACAAACCATAAGTCTTCTTAACTATACTCTTCGCTAGAGTAAAAGCTTTGCTGCGGTCGTGGCGGAATTGGTAGACGCACCAGATTTAGGTTCTGGCGCCGAGAGGTGTGAGAGTTCAAGTCTCTCCGACCGCACCATTATTTAGATATCTTAATTGATATCCTGTTGGGCTATCGCCAAGCGGTAAGGCACTGGCTTTTGATGCCAGCATTCCCTGGTTCGAATCCAGGTAGCCCAGCCATTACAACGTTACTTAGACAAACCATAAGTCTTCTTAACTATATACTCTTCGCTAGGCTCTTTGCTTAGTTGAGAGGAAAGCTTTGCTGCGGTCGTGGCGGAATTGGTAGACGCACCAGATTTAGGTTCTGGCGCCGAGAGGTGTGAGAGTTCAAGTCTCTCCGACCGCACCATTATTTCTCTTTAATTAGAGATAAAATAGTGAATACAAAAAATTCATTATTGGCTACTTAGCTCAGTTGGTTAGAGCACATCACTCATAATGATGGGGTCGCAGGTTCGAATCCCGCAGTAGCCACCATTCTTTCTTTATGAAAGAAGAAAACAAACAACGTTGTATTGAATCACCAATGTCGATATAACTATAAAGATTTGCTGCGGTCGTGGCGGAATTGGTAGACGCACCAGATTTAGGTTCTGGCGCCGAGAGGTGTGAGAGTTCAAGTCTCTCCGACCGCACCATTATTT